>JACQEP010000007.1 GCA_016200485.1 Gammaproteobacteria bacterium | reverse complement strand
TGCCAGATCAGGCAGGTTTGCAATGAAATTATTTTAGAAAAACAGGAAACCGAAAATGAAGACAACGGTTTGTTTTGAAAAAAATCCACCCAAAGCTGAAACAGGTTTTCAGAATGGGGTTTTTCTACAGCGTCGTTAGCGGGCGCAACCACTGCCGCATGAAGCGCATAATCACAGGCTAATATACGAGACTCGTTTAAGAAGAAATTCCCACCCACTACCAAAACTAGACGACTACACAGGCTTTGCAACGACAAAATGAGTGTTGCAATGTGTGAGATGTACGAGCCGTATGCTGAACAAGGAGGAACAAACAACTCAGCCGAGGGATTAATAAGCCGCGATAACGCTGCCGAACAAGGCTTCGCGACGCAGGGGCGATTCATGAATCGCCCCTACTGCACAATTGAATACAGAGCCACCGCCAAGGGCGGCTCCGGCAGGTATCATGAGATACACATGGAGAATATGGTGGCTACGCCCTGAATCGAACAGGGGACCCCATCATTATGAGTGATGTGCTCTAACCTGCTGAGCTACGTAGCCAATTCAAGAACTTACCGCAGGTGCCCCGCCTGGGGCAGGGGAAGGCGCATTTTCCGGGTTATCCCCCCGCCTGTCAAGGCTAATAAAACCCTGGCTCGGCGCAACAGGTTTGCAACTAAACGTTAAAGCGGAAATGGATGACATCCCCGTCTTTGACAATATATTCCTTACCTTCCAACCGCCACTTGCCAGCATCCTTGGCGCCCTGTTCACCTTTGAATTTGACGAAGTCGTCATAGGCAATAACCTCGGCGCGAATAAAACCCCGTTCGAAGTCGGTGTGGATGACGCCGGCAGCCTGAGGGGCGGTGGCACCGACCTTGACGGTCCAGGCGCGAACTTCTTTGACCCCGGCAGTGAAGTAAGTCTGCAACCCAAGCAGAGAGTACCCAGCGCGGATCACGCGATTGAGACCGGGCTCGTCGAGCCCCATTTCTTTGAGGAATTCGACCTTTTCCTCATCAGACAGATCCGATAGCTCGGATTCGATCGCGGCGCACACCGGCACCACGATCGCCTCTTCAGTTGCGGCCAGTTTGCGCACCTGGTCGAGATAGGGGTTGTTCTCAAAACCATCGTCGGCGACGTTGGCGATATACATGGTCGGCTTGATGGTAAGCAGATGCAGCTCGCGCAACAAAACACGTTCTTCGGCATCGAGCCCGGCGGCGCGAGCAGGTTTGCCCTGATCAAGCACCACCCGAACTTTTTCACAGGCGACAAGTCTGGCCTTGGCCTCTTTGTCGCCGCCCTTGGCAGTGCGAGTCAGACGCTGAATCGCCTTGTCGACGCTATCCAGATCGGCCAGAGCGAGTTCAGTATTGATGACTTCAATATCATCCAGCGGCGACACTTTACCGGCAACGTGAACGACATTGTCATCGCTGAAACAACGCACCACGTGGGCGATAGCATCGGTCTCGCGGATATTGGCCAGGAATTGATTTCCCAGGCCTTCCCCTTTGGAGGCGCCTGCCACCAAACCGGCGATATCGACGAATTCAATCGTGGTCGGTAACACGCGCTGCGGCTTGACGATGCTCGCCAACGCGTCCAGACGCGGATCGGGCACCCCTACCACGCCGACATTCGGCTCAATGGTACAAAACGGATAGTTCGCCGCTTCGATGCCGGCCTTGGTCAGCGCATTGAACAGTGTCGATTTACCGACGTTGGGCAGACCGACGATGCCGCATTTGATACCCATTGCAACCTCCGAAATTATTTTCCTATCTGCTCACCAGAGCCGCCCCACGAAGTGCATTGGGCACAGAGATTAGCAAGTGCCATCCTGCCTAGGAACCTTATGAACAACTCTGTGTACTCTGTGCCTCTGTGGTAAACAATATTACTTCCGCGCATTCAAACGATTCATCGCCTTTTCAAAATCACCGCCGATCACTAACGGCACCACCTCTTGCGCCGCAGCGATGGCATCGTCCATCCGCCGCTGCTCTTCACTGCCTGCGCGACTCAGCACAAAATTGCTGACATCATGGCCCGCCGGCGGCCGGCCAATGCCAATCCGCAAGCGCTTGAACTCACTGCTGCCGAGTTGCGCCACGATGTCGCGCAATCCATTGTGGCCACCATGACCACCGCCTTGCTTGAGACGTGCAATACCCGGATCAAGATCCAGCTCATCATGCACCACCAGGATTTGCTCGGGCGCGATTTTATAAAACCGTGACAATGCGGCAACGGCTTGGCCGCTGCGATTCATGAAGATATTGGGCTTGAGTAACCAGACATCACGACCTTGCAGCGTGATCTTGGCGATATCACCCGCAAACTTTGGCTCACCGCGAAAAGTGGCGCGATGCGCGTGAGCAATGGCGTCTACAAACCAAAAGCCGGCGTTGTGACGGGTCTGCTCATATTGCGCGCCTGGATTTCCCAGACCCACAATCAGAGCAATCTCGATCATCAACGCCGGCTTTTCCATCCCAGAAGGAACGGTGACCGGAATTACTCGGCCTTACCTTCTTCCTCACCCTCAGCCGCTTCGGCCTCAGGTGCTGCTATTTCTTCTTCCTCTGCTACCGCTGCACGTGGCAACACAATGCTCGCCACCGACAGGTTATGCTCAGGACCGTGCGCCAGTTCAGGAATTTCAACGCCTGCTGGTAGTTTCAGGTCGGCCAGATGCACTGCTTCGCCGACTTCCAGCTTGGAAACATCAGCGACCAGGTATTCAGGCAAGTTCCCAGCCTGACAGCTGACTTCAACATTCGTCATCTGGTGCGACACGATACCGCCGGCCTTAACGCCCGGCGCGGTGTCTTCACCCACGAAGTGAACCGGCACATGGATGCGGATGACGGTGCTTTCATCAACACGCAGAAAATCCATGTGCATGATGATGGGCTTGTAGGGATGCCATTGCACATCCTTGACCACTGCCTTTTGCGTGGCACCCTTGACGTTGATCGTCAGAATGTGGGAATAGAACGCCTCGTCATCTGCCTTCAAAAACATTTCGTTGTGACTGAGCAGCACAGACTCAGGTTGTTTGTTACCACCGTACAACACGGCAGGTACTTTTCCGGCGTGACGCAGGCGGCGGCTCGCACCCTTCCCCACATCAGCGCGCGCTTCTGCATTTACGACAATTTTCACAGCGCCCATAAGTTTCTCCAAATTACGCTTAACTATTTCGCCTCACCCGCGACCAGGTATTGGCAACCTTTCAATGCTGCGGACTCTCATCCACACAGCCTGAATTCTTTAACATATTTATTCACCACAGAGATACAAAGAACACAGAGAAGTGATATTCAGCGGTGTTAATACACAACACCAACCTACTCATTCACTATTACAAAAAATCTCTGTGCCCTCCGTGCCTCTGTGGTGAGTAATTACAATCATTCAACAAACAGTGAACTCACTGACTCTTCGTTGCTGACACGGCGAATGGTTTCACCCAATAATGCCGCCAGGCTCAACTGCCGGATCCGCGAACAGGCCATCGCTTCCGCCGTCAGCGGAATGGTATCGGTCACTACCAATTCATCCAGCGCCGAGGCCTCAAGATTGCTCACCGCCGCACCGGACAGCACCGGATGCGTACAGTAAGCCACCACTTTCTTGGCGCCACTCTCTTTCAATGCCTTCGCCGCCTGACACAAAGTACCGGCGGTATCGACCAAGTCATCAATCAGCACGCAGGTGCGGTCTTCGACTTCGCCGATAATATTCATCACTTGCGCCACATTCGGTTTCGGGCGGCGCTTGTCGATGATGGCCAGCTCGGCATCGTCAAGGCGCTTGGCCAGGGCTCGCGCCCGCACCACGCCACCGACATCCGGCGATACCACCACCATCCGCTCATTCATCTCTTTGCGGCGCCAGATGTCGCCCAGCAATATCGGAGAGGCATAAATATTATCCACCGGCAGATCAAAAAAGCCCTGAATCTGGTCGGCATGTAAATCCACCGTGAGGATGCGATTGGCACCGCTCACCGTCAGCATATCGGCCACCACACGTGCCGTAATCGGAACGCGCGCTGAACGCGGCCGTCGATCCTGGCGTGAATAGCCAAAATACGGGATGACCGCAGTGATGCGTCCGGCAGAGGCCCGGCGCATGGCGTCGATCATCACGCACAGCTCCATCAAATTGTCGTTGGTGGGACGACAGGTCGGCTGGATGATGAAGACGTCGCGTCCGCGCACGTTCTCCATGATCTCAACCAGTATTTCACCGTCACTGAAGCGACTGACCACCGCCTTGCCAAGCGCGGTATCGAGATATTTAACCACGGCCTGGGCAAGCTGAGGGTTGGCATTCCCCGTGAATACCATCATCTTGCTGTCAGACACACATCACCTCACTATGATGGATAAGTGGCTGGGGTGCCAGGATTCGAACCTGGGAATGCTGGAATCAAAATCCAGTGCCTTACCGCTTGGCGACACCCCAGTATCGCAACCGCTAACGCAAACTCTTTATACACTCGCGGGAGGATGCCTCAACCGCCAAGCGCCGCCGCAAGGGCGATTCATTTAATCCTTTGGCGACAAACCCCCGCCATGCGGCCGGTAGCTGCCGAACTATTGCCTGGGCCTGCGCCTCGGTTTCAAACGCCGCAAAAATACAGGCGCCGGTACCGCTCATGCGCGCCGGGGCATACTGGGACAACCAGTCGAGGGCTTGCGCCACTTCCGGGTAGCGGCTACGCACCACCGGCTCGCAGACATTACCCCCCTGTCCGCGCAGAAAGGCCGGTATTTTGAGGGCTTGCGCGTCCCGTGTCAATTCCGGCGCTGAGAATATCTCCGCCGTGGAGACTTGGCAGTCGGGGACAATGACCAAATACCAAGGAGTGGGCAGATCGGGCAGCGGCATAAGCAGCTCGCCCACCCCCTCGGCCCAGGCAGCCTGACCCCGGACAAAGACCGGCACATCCGCCCCCAGGCGCAGACCAAGCTCGGCCAGCTGGTCGAGCGATAAACCGGTCCGCCACAGGTGATTCAACGCCACCAGCGTGGTCGCGGCATCGGAACTGCCGCCACCCAGGCCGCCGCCCATGGGCAAACGCTTACGCAGGGTAATCACGGCCCCGAATTGAGTGCCAGTGGCTTGCTGCAAGGCGCGGGCGGCACGCAGGATTAAATCCTGCTCTGGCACCACTCCGGACAAGACATCGCCCTGGCGTTGCAGCGCACCGTCGCCAGTCAGCTCAAAATCCAGCTCATCGCCGTAATCCAGAAACTGAAATACGGTTTGCAACAGGTGATAACCGTCCGCCCGGCGGCCGGTGATATGTAAAAAGAGATTGATCTTGGCCGGCGCCGGCCAATGGCTCGAAGTCAACACAGGGTTATCCTACCCGCCACTGATCGATAACGATTTTGACACGTAATTGCGAATGGGTGATTTCAATTTTACGCGGCAAGACGGGATTCGTCGCGGTCGTGTATTCACGATATTCGATCTCCCAGCCATCTTGAGTCATCCGCGCCAACTGTCCCGCTTGATCCCACTCACCCGTTAGCGGATACGCCGGATCGGGCCGGCTCAATAACCAATACTGCAAGTGCCCAACCGGCAGCCACAGACCTATCTCGCGTTGCAACAACATCTCTGGTGTCGGCGCCACATGCATCACTTGATCGGGAAGCTGGAGCGTGGTTTCTGTCTCATTACCAAAGAGATGCACGGCACCTGACGCCAACGGCCCATTGAAACGCACATCGAACGCCGATCCGTCTTGTTGCCATATCAGGTTGGCGTGCCACGCCTGCTTACCATCGTAAATCGACACTCGACCATTAAGCGTCCAGCGCGCAACGGCCTCAAGCTCCGCTAAACGCGCTTGCCATTGCGGAGTGGTATCGATCTGGAATTGGGGCGGGGAAACTGCGCAGGCGGACAAAAGCGCCGCGGGGGTCAAGATCCAAATCCGGGAAAAGTGAGAAAATCTCGGCAACCACTCCCTGCGTTGCCCCACCTCGCGCATCCATGCGCTCGCAACGCGGAGACGCAAAGACGCAGAGGAGAAATAAAAATTAACCGCGAAGGACGCAAAGATACTCAAAGAAAACCGCGAACAAGGGCGATACCGCGCATCATGGACAGCAGGGGAAAATTCCACATAATTTCCTTCATGTTCCTTTGCGTCCTTCGCGGTTAACAAGGTTTTCTCTGCGTCTTTGCGTCTCCGCGTTGGATGTTAATCACTTATGCTGCAAACGCTGGATCGCATCCATCAGCAGCTTGTTCTGCGGCGATTTCTGCAAGGCCTCATCCCAGATAGAACGTGCACCTTTTTGATCGCCCTTGACCCACAACACTTCGCCCAGATGGGCGGCGATTTCGGGATCGTAGTTGGCATCCATGGCGCGACGCAAATACTGTATCGCCTCATCGGTGTGGCCAAGACGATATTGCACCCAACCCATGCTATCGAGAATGTGCGAGGCATTGGGACGCAACTCAAATGCACGTTTGATGTAATTCAAGGCTTCCTCATAACGCGTCGTACGATCGGCGAGGGTATAACCCAGCGAATTCAGCGCATCGACATGATCCGGCTCGCGTTCGAGTATGGTGAGTAAATCGCGTTCCAGCAAATCAATGCGATTGAGCTTTTCCTGCACCATGGCTCGCGCATAGAGCAATTCGGTATTACCGGGAATTTCTTCCAGACCACTGTTATATACCACCAGCGCCTCTTGATCCTGCCCCTGATCGCGCAGGATTTCACCTTCGGCCAGGAAGATGCGCAGGCGTTGCCCCGGGCTGCGGGTTTCGATGGCATGCAGATGCGCACGCGCATCCTCAATATCCCCCAGCCGCGCCCGCAAGACAGCACTCCGCACCTGCGCGGTTAAATAGTTTTCGCCCTGTTCAACCTGGGCATACCAACGGATCGCCTCTTCGGGCTTGCCTTTTTCCTCGTCGATGCGGCCGAGATAATAACTGGTCTCATCGATGCGACCGCCCATCTTGTTCAAGCGGAGAAAATAATCACGCGCCAGATCGATATTCTCAACCCGCAAGGCAACCAGCGCCGCCGCGAACAGAATGTCCTGATTTTCGGCATCCTGCTTCAACGCCCGCTGAAATTGCACCAATGCGTCATCGGGGCGGCCGGCATCCACCAACATCCGGCCATAAGCAACGCGCAATTCGATACTATCACTATGCCGTTGCACGACATTGCCAAGATACGTCAGCGCCTCGCTTTCACGGTTGGTCGCCTGCAACACGCGCGTGCGCAACACCACGCCTTGCGGCCAATCGGGTTTCAATTGCAGCAATTGATCGATGACTCGCTCGGCCTCAGCCAACTTGCCATCACGCAGCGCCAATTGCGCATAGGCGTAAAGACCGGCGCTATCCTGCGGGTGACGCGCCAGAAATTTCTCCACGACCTTCAGTGCGCCGTCTTTATCCTGCTCCCGTCCCAACAAGCGAATGATCAGCATGTAACGGCTGTCATCACCCTCGGCATCCTTGAGCAGGGCTTCAAGGTGACCTAACGCTGTGTCGTAATCGCCCGCTTTGACCAGCAAGGCGGTCAAAATCTGTCGCCCCTCCATGGAGGCCGGATCAAGCTCCACCCACAACTGACCGGTTTCCAGCGCCGCTTCATAATTGCGGGCGAACACGGCGACACGGGTAGCTCGTTCGGCAATCCGGGGGTCACGGGTCTGTTTGGCCAGACGGCTATAGAGTCCGGCCGAGACCTCAAACTGGGCCCGCTGGACCGCCACCTCGGCGATCAGGAAATCTCCCAGCAGGTCTGCAGTCAGCTCAACTTTCGGCAACGGGGGCAACACCGGGGCCGGTAAATCTTCGACATTATTAGCGGCAACCGAGTGCTGCGCCGGGACTGCCGCACAGCCGGAAAGCATTGAAATAACAAGAAAAACCGCTAAAAATACGGATACGGACGCCGTCGACACTGATTTGATGCGCATAAGCCTCTTCCCTGCCCCGGTTCGCTCCAACAGAGTTACCCGGGCTATTATACTCGAATTAATCCCCAAACTAGCCACCCCATCCCGAGGCAGATAACCTATTGCTACACTTGTCATTATCGGCCATATGCCGCAAAATCATTCGCCTATTCGACCTGGGTTTTTACATCAAAGTTCATGGGGCTGCTCGCAGTCGGCGTCAATCATAAGACCGCTCCGGTCAACATTCGGGAACGCGTTTCGTTCTCGCCGGATGCGCTCGCCTGTGCGTTGCGTGAGCTTACCTCGACCCCTGGCGTCAGCGAGGCGGCCATTCTTTCCACCTGCAACCGTACCGAGCTGCTGTGCCGCAGCAACGACAACAACGGTAACGTTATTATCGACTGGTTTGAGCATTACCATAAGCTGAAACCCGAGGAAGTTCGCCCCTACCTGTATGTCCATCCCGATCAACTGGCGGTCCGCCATGTGCTGCGCGTGGCCAGCGGCCTGGATTCTCTGATCCTGGGCGAACCACAAATCCTGGGGCAGATCAAAGATGCCTACACCAAAGGATTGGAGGCGGGCACGGTCGGCAAGTTCCTATCGCGCCTGTTCCAACACACCTTTTCCGTCGCCAAACAGGTGCGCACAGACACCGCCATCGGCTCCAGCCCAGTCTCGGTTGCCTTTGCCGCGGTCAGCCTGGCCAAACAAATCTTTGGTGAACTGGAAAATAAAACCGCGCTACTCATCGGCGCCGGCGAAACCATTGAGCTTGCGGCACGTCATCTGCAAGGCAACAGCATCGGGCGCATGATCATTGCCAACCGCACCGTGGAACGCGCCCACATCCTGGCCGCCGAATTCAACGCCTACGCCATCGCCCTCGGCGACATCCCGGCACATTTAGCCGAGGCCGATATTGTGATTTCGTCCACCGCCAGCCCGCTACCGATCCTGGGCAAGGGCGCCGTTGAAAGCGCAGTTAAAAAACGCAAACACCAGCCGATTCTGATGATCGATATCGCCGTGCCACGCGACATCGAGCCCGAAGTTGGCTCACTGGAAGATGTGTATCTGTATACCGTCGATGACTTGCAAGAAATCATCGATGAAGGCCTGAAATCACGGCAAGAGGCCGCACGTCAGGCAGAAGAGATCATCGACATTCAGGTCACGCACTTCATGAGCTGGCTGCAATCGCTGAATGCAGTATCCACCATCCGTGATTACCGCGACCAGGCGCAGCACATCCGCGAAGCCGAATTGCACAAGGCCTTGCAACGCCTGGCCGCAGGCGAAAACGCCGCCGAAGTCATGCAAAAGCTGGCATATACTTTAACCAATAAGCTAACCCATGCGCCTAGCACTCACTTGCGCCAGGCAAGCGCAGAAGGTCGCATTGAATTACTCCAAGCGGCGCGCGAACTTTTCGATCTTAAAAAACCCGGAAACAATTAACTTACTGTGAAAGCTTCCATCCGCAGCAAACTGGAGAATCTCTCTGAGCGGCTGCAGGAGATCAATGCCCTCCTCGCCGCGCCCGACGTGATCGCCGATCAAAAGAAATTCCGCGCCTTGTCGCAGGAATATGCTGAGATCAATCCGGTGGTCGCTTGTTTTGAGCAATATCGCAAGACGCTTGATGACAGCGCCGCCGCCGAGGAAATGCTCAAGGAAAGCGATGCCGATCTGCGTGCCATGGCCGAGGATGAATTGAAATCATCCCAGGCACGCGCAGCAGAACTCGAACAGGAATTGCAAAAGCTGATGCTGCCGAGCGATCCCAACGACAGCAAAAATATCTTTCTGGAAATCCGCGCCGGCGCCGGCGGTGACGAAGCCGCCATCTTTGCCGGTGATTTGTTTCGCATGTATTCCCGCTACGCGGAAACCAAGCGTTGGCAGGTGGAAATTATTAGTGAAAGCCTGGGCGAACATGGCGGCTACAAGGAAGTCATCAGCCGCATCATTGGCAATGGCGCCTATTCGCGCCTGAAATTTGAATCTGGCGCGCATCGCGTGCAGCGGGTACCTGCAACCGAAGCGCAAGGCAGAATTCATACTTCGACCTGTACGGTCGCGGTTTTGCCCGAAGCCGATGAACTTGAAGCGATTGATATTAATCCTGCGGATTTGAAAGTGGATACCTACCGCGCCAGCGGCGCGGGCGGCCAACACGTCAACAAGACCGAATCCGCCATCCGTATCACCCATATGCCCAGCGGCATCGTGATTGAGTGCCAGGATGAACGCTCGCAGCACAAGAATCGTGCCCGCGCCATGTCACTGTTAAAAGCAAAATTGCTGGCGGCACAGCAGGAAAAACAATCCTCTGAACAGGCCCAGACTCGGCGCCAACTGGTCGGCACCGGCGATCGTTCGGAACGTATCCGCACTTATAACTACCCGCAAGGCCGCATCACCGATCACCGCATCAACCTGACAATCTACAGGCTCGATGACATCGTCGGCGGCAATCTCGACCCCGTGATCGAGCCATTGATCCAGGAATATCAGGCCGATCTGTTGGCAGCCATCGGCGAATAAGGCACTGTAATGAAAAATAGTCTTTGTATTTCCTATCCCGATGCCGGCACTTGCGCTATTACGATTGCGACCGCATTGCAACACGCCAGCCAATTGCTTGGCAAAACGTCACCCTCACCGCAACTCGAAAGTGAGGTATTACTGGCACACGCCTGCGGCCGCGACCGTACCTGGTTGCGCGCCCGGCCAGAACATTTGCTCGACGACGTCACGCGCACCCAGTTTGCCGAATTTATTGCCCGCCGCGCCAGCGGCGAACCGATTGCGTACATCACCGGCAGACGTGAATTCTGGTCACTGGAGTTGCAGGTTAGCCCTGCAACGCTGATTCCGCGCCCCGAAACTGAACTTCTGGTTGAGCAAGCCTTGGTGCGCATCCCGCGTAATGCCAAATGGCAAATTGCTGATTTGGGCACGGGCAGCGGCGCCATTGCGTTGGCCATCGCCCATGAGCGGCCGCGCTGTCATATTATCGCCACCGACCTCAGCCAGGATGCACTTGCCGTCGCCAAAGGCAATGCCCAGCGCCTCGGCATCCACAACATTGAATTTCGTCACGGCGACTGGTGTGCCGCATTGGGCACTGAAGCATTTGAAATGATTGTTTCGAATCCACCCTACATTGCTGCCGACGATGCACATCTCCAGCAAGGCGACCTGCCATTTGAGCCGGATACCGCCCTCACCTCCGGCGGCGATGGCTTGGCAGCACTACGCAACATTATTCAGCAAGCGCCCCGGAATCTGCACCCGGAAGCATGGTTACTGCTGGAGCATGGCTACGATCAACGCGATTCCGTGGCGGCCTTGTTCAAGGCCGCCGGATACCGGGAAGTCATAGGCTACAATGATTATGGCGGTCAGGCGCGGGTTAGCGCCGGACAACACACTTAAGGAGCCTCTGATTAATTCGATCAAGCAGATGGATGCACCACATGCAGAGAACCCTTAGCCATCTAACGTTACCGCGGCCGCTGGTAAACACCATCCTGGCGCAGGCGCAACACTCGCCGGAAGCGGAAATCTGCGGCTTGATTGGCGGCAAAGAGGGCCACGCCTGGCATTGTTATCCTGTCAGCAACTGTGCCGCCAACCCCGCGCAACGCTATGTCATGAATCCTAAAGGCCAAATCGATACCCTGCGGCAAATGCGCGAATGCGGCGAAGAGCTAGTCGCCATCTACCATTCACATCCACACACCGCCGCCACACCGTCGCTAATTGATTTGCAGGAAGCGCAGTATCCTGACACCCCCTATCTCATCATTTCCCTGAATACTCAAGGTGTTCTCGAAATAGCTGCGTTCCGTCTCGATAAAGGCACTGTATCTTCCATTCAAATCTCGCTGGAATAGACTTGTTTCCTTAAATTTTGATCATGCTTTCTCCGTCGATTTGGAGTAATAAATAGGCTATCGTTAACAGGTAACTGACATTGAGAGGCGCGGGTTAAATATCACATGAAGTCGATCTTACCCAGGACTTACCGCTCCCGACTGATCATCTACGCATTGCTATTGATTTCATTTCTGGCAGCCACATTAATTTATTCCTTTCAATACGCACGCAATCGCATTCTGGAAGAATCGAACGCATATTTGAGCAACGCCGCTCGCATCTACCAACTTGAGCTCGAGGAACACCGCGCAGAACAACTTAACTATGTGCGCCTTCTAAGCCAGGAAACGCGGTTGCAGGAATATTTATATCTAGCGCTTACACAAGGCGATCACAAGCCCTTGCAGCGCTTATTGAATCAGACCTTCAGCTGGCTACCCGCAATGCAGCGCCTGGTCATTGGCCGCGACGGCCAAATCATTAGCGATGAAAACAACAGCCTATTGGCGCACCAGCTATCCAACCAACCCGCGTCGACTTCAGGCGCCGCCTTTTTTCAGTTCGACAAAGACACACTAACCTTGATCGCTACCGAACCGGTTTATTATCGCGGCCAAAGACTGGGCACTATGGTCCTGGGTCGAAACATCACCCAAAGTCTTAGCCGCTGGCACGAGAAGATCGCTGACAGTGATTTATTCGTTGTTGATAATAAACGAGTCATCTTCAGCACTAAATCCGCCTTGATCGGTGCCAACTTTTCACCTGAAAACAATCATGTCTCATTGGGGACCGATATTTATCGCGTATTCAAGATTAAGCTGCCCAATAATAATCACCACCTTCCCGAAATCTGGCATGGCGCCACGGAAACCCGCCTCATTCAGACACTGATTCATCAAGGACAAAGGACCTTGCTGCTGCTCGTGATCGGGATTTGCGTGATCCTGATAGCCGGATTTGTAGTCATTCGTGGTTTTAACAAACCTCTCAACCGTCTGCTTGCCATGACCCACGAGGTCACCGAAGGACAGTTACCCAAAGTTGAATGTATCCCGACCCACACCGAATTGGATGTGCTTTACAATAACTTCGCCGATATGATTGAAGCCCTGCGCGACAAGCAAAATGAAATCAATCGTGTGCAGCAGGAATTGCAAATGTCAGCAATCACAGACACCTTGACGGGCCTCTATAATCGCCGCCACCTGATCGATATCTTTCCCAAGCTGCAAGCCCAGGCCCGGCGCGATAATCGTATCATTACCGCAATCATTTGCGACCTGGATCATTTCAAACAGCTCAATGATCGCTACGGCCATCTAGCAGGCGATCAGGCGCTCCGCGACTTCGCCAAGATATTGACCTCACAATCACGCGGCAATGACTTCATTTACCGCTTGGGTGGGGAAGAGTTTTTGATTTTATCACTGAGCAGTGACCCGCACGGTGCCGCAACACTGGCCGAGAAGATACGTAGCGCCACCTGCGAGCATCTGATTACGCACAAGGGCCACATCATTAATATGACGGTAAGTTGTGGGGTAAGCTCAATGCTGCCGACCGATGACGCTGAACACAGCCTTAATAATTTATTGACTCGCACCGACCGCGCCCTTTATCAGGCCAAGCAGAGCGGCCGCAACCAAGTGCGCGTATACAACAACGTCGAAGATTTGTCCTCGTTCCAGAAACGGAGCGAGGACATGCGCTCAGCCTTGTAGCTTTTTCTTGAGTATTTCGTTGACCTGCCCAGGATTTGCCTTGCCCTGTGAGGCCTTCATGATCAAGCCGACAAAGAAACCAAACAGTTTCTCCTTGCCCGCGCGATAATCGGCAACATAATTGGCATTCGCCGCCATGACTTCATCGATTACCTTCTCGATCGCACCGGTATCGGTTACTTGTTTCAGCCCCTTTTTCTCGATAATGGCATCGGCATCGCCTTCACCATTGAACATCGCCTCGAATACCTGTTTGGCGATCTTGCCTGAGATAGTGTTATCCGTCATCCGCTTGATCATGCCGCCGAGCATTTGTGGGCTCACCGGACTGTCTGTGATTTCACGCCCCACTTTATTAAGCGCGCCCAACAACTCAACCATCACCCAGTTGGCCGCCAGCTTGGCCTCGCCATCGGCCGCCTTTTCCGTCGCCTCGTAAAAATCAGCCAGCTCACGCGAACTGGTCAACACGCTCGCCTCATAGGGCGACATCCCGAATTCGTACATAAAACGCTCTTTCTTGGCATTGGGCAATTCGGGCAACGTGCTTTTCACGTCACCAATAAACCTCTCATCGATCACCAATGGCAGCAAATCAGGATCCGGGAAATAACGATAATCGAAGGCTTCTTCCTTGGAACGCATGGAACGGGTTTCATGCTTGTCCGAATCATAAAGACGCGTCTCTTGCACCACGGAACCGCCGCCCTCGATCAATTCAATTTGGCGCTCAACTTCAAAATTGATCGCCTTCTCAACGAAGCGGAACGAATTGAGATTCTTCAACTCGGCACGAGTACCGAATTCATGCTGCCCCTTGGGCCGCACCGAGACATTGGCATCACAACGGAACGATCCTTCCTGCATGTTGCCATCGCAAATTTCGAGATAACGCACCAATGAATGGATTTTTTTCATGTAGGCCACCGCCTCTTTGGCGGAACGCATATCCGGCTCGGAGACAATTTCCAGCAACGGTGTGCCGGCGCGATTCAAGTCGATCCCGGTCAAGCCATGAAAGTCTTCGTGCAGCGATTTACCGGCATCTTCTTCGAGATGGGCACGGGTAATACCGATGGTCTTGGTAGAGCCATCTTCCATTTCAACATCAATACTGCCGCGCGCAACCACCGGCAATTCATATTGGCTGATTTGATAGCCCTTGGGCAGATCGGGATAGAAATAATTCTTGCGCGCAAACACTGAACGCTTGGCCACCTCACAACCAGTGGCGAGACCAAACTTCACTGCCATCCTCACAGCTTCTTTATTCAGTACCGGCAAAACACCAGGCATCCCCAGATCAACAGCGCACGCCTGCGTATTCGGCTCCGCGCCATACGCCGTGGCTGCACCCGAAAAAATCTTGGTTTTGGTCGCAAGCTGTGCGTGAATTTCCAAACCGATGACGACTTCCCATTGCATTTTTATTTCCTCTTTAATTAACCGCGAAGGCCGCGAAGTAACGCAAAGAAACACTCAACTCCCTTCGATCGCACCACAAAATCTCCACCGTTAGCGATTAACTCAAAATAATTATTTATAAAACCCCGCGTTATTAAGCTTGAGCCATCTTTGCGTTACTTCGCGGCCTTCGCGGTTAATGGCTTTTACTTAAATCCCTCTGGCACGCGCTGATGCCAATCGGTCGCCTGCTGATATTGATGGGCGATATTGAGCAGCCGCGACTCATCGAAATATTTGCCGATCAGTTGCAAACCTACCGGCCGCTGGCCGACAAATCCAGCTGGAATCGACATCCCGGGCAAACCGGCAAGGTTAACGGCGATGGTATAAATATCAGACAGATACATCGTCACGGGATCATCGGTTTTTTCACCCAGATTGAACGCCACTGTCGGCGATGTTGGCCCCATGATGACATCCACTTTCTCGAACGCCTGCTTGAAATCATTGCTGATCAACTGTCGAATTTTCTGCGCCTTCAGATAATAGGCGTCGTAATAACCGGCGGATAACGCATAAGTACCGATCATAATACGCCGCTTGACCTCGGCGCCAAACCCTTCACCGCGCGAGCGCTTATAGAGATCCGCCAGATCTTTCGGATTATTGCAGCGATATCCGAAACGCACACCGTCAAAGCGTGACAGATTCGATGAACACTCCGCAGGGGCGACCACATAATAGGCGGGCACCGCTAACGACGTATTCGGCAAACTGACTTCGACAATTTCAGCGCCGAGTTTTTTGTATTCATTGATGGCTGATTCGATTACCTTGACCACGCTACCATCAAGCCCCTCGCCAAAATATTCTTTTGGCAAACCGATCTTCAGTCCGGCAATAGAATCATTTAAGTGCGCCGCATAATCCGGCACTGGCGCTTCAACGGAAGTTGAATCACGCGGATCGAAACCTGCCATCACACTCAGCAACAACGCACAGTCTTCGGCTGTACGCGCCATCGGCCCGCCTTGATCGAGGCTCGATGCGAACGCGATCATGCCGTAGCGCGATACGCGGCCATACGTCGGCTTAATGCCGCTGATGCCACACAACGCGGCAGGCTGACGAATCGAACCGCCAGTGTCGGTCCCCGTTGCCGCCGGTGCCAAACGCGCCGCCACGACTGCTGCCGAGCCCCCGGAAGAACCGCCAGGCACGGCTTGCACATCCCACGGATTTTTTACCGGGCCATAGAAGCTGGTTTCATTGGACGAACCCATCGCGAATTCGTCCATATTGGTCTTGCCCAGCATCGGCATGCCCGCCGCCTTGAATTTGCTGACGACAGTGGCGTCATAAGGGGCGATGAAATTATCGAGCATTTTCGAGCCGCATGTAGTCTTGACGCCCTCGGTACAAAAAATATCTTTTTGCGCGATGGGCACACCGGTCAACAATCCCGCCTTGCCTGCCTTGCGCGCGGCATCTGCAGCGCGCGCTTCCGCCAAGGCCTGCTCAGCAGTAACGGTGACATAGCTGTTCAGCTGATCGTCATATTTTTCAATCCGCGCCAGGTAGCTGCGCGTCAATTCTTCGCTGGAAAACTTACCGTTACGTAAATCGTCGGCAAGTTGCTTGATCGTTTTCTCATGCATGGCTTATCACAATCCGTGGCTGTGTTCGTGATTATTCGATGACCTTGGGTACCAGATACAACCCGGCCTCCACCTGCGGGGCGATCGCCTGGAATTTCTCGCGCTGATTGGTTTCGCTCACCTCGTCGGCCCGCAGCCGCTGCACGGCATCGAGGGGGTGCGCCATCGGCGTCACGCCATGGACATTAACTGCATCCATCTGGGCCACTAAGCCCAGAATGTCTGATAAACTGTGCGCGTATGCCGTGACATCGGCCTCGGAAATATCCAGACGGGCCAAATGGGCAATTTTCTCCACTTCGCTGCGATTTAAACTCATGACTTAACTCCGCGACCTAGGTTGCCGATAAAGCTGCAAAAGGTATCATACTTGGCGGCTTGCCCAAAGCATGGATGAATTGTTAAATTACGGTAAAGTTCGCTTCTTTATTTATTCTCTTCCCTAGGGATGGTGTATTTCAATGTTTAAACGCTTGCGCGGAGCTTTCTCCAACGACCTTTCGATCGACCTTGGCACGGCCAACACATTGATTTATGTGCGCGGCCAGGGAATCGTCCTCAACGAACCCTCCGTCGTCGCCGTCCGCCAGGACCGCGGTCCTGGCGGACCAAAAAGCATTGCGGCGGTCGGGATGGAGGCAAAACGCATGATTGGTCGCACGCCAGGCAGCATTGTCGCCATTCGCCCTCTTAAAGATGGGGTTATTGCCGACTTCACCGTCACTGAGAAGATGTTGCAGCACTTTATCCACAAAGTGCATGAAAACCGTTTTTTCCGCCCCAGCCCACGGGTTCTGATCTGCGTCCCTTGCGGTTCCACCCAGGTCGAACGCCGTGCGATCAAGGAATCAGCCGCCGGTGCAGGTGCCCGCGAGGTGTATTTGATCGAAGAACCGATGGCGGCTGCCATTGGCGCGGGAATGCCCGTAGGCGAGGCCCGCGGCTCGATGGTATTGGACATCGGTGGCGGTACCACCGAAGTGGCGATTCTGTCGCTGAACGGCATTGTCTATTCGGCTTCGGTCCGTATCGGCGGTGATCGTTTTGACGAAGCCATCATCAACTATGTGCGCCGCAACTACGGCACCCTGATTGGTGAAAGCACCGCCGAGCGCATCAAGCATGAAATCGGCTCCGCTTACCCGGGCAAGGAAATCAAGGAAATCGAGGTCAAGGGCCGCAATCTCTCCGAGGGCGTGCCACGCAGCTTCACCCTGAACAGCAATGAAATCCTCGAAGCGCTGCAAGAACCATTGACCGGCATCGTCAGCGCCGTCAAAACCGCGCTCGAGCAAACGCCGCCTGACCTGGGCGCCGATATCGCCGAACGCGGCATGGTGCTCACCGGCGGTGGCGCCTTGCTGCGTGACCTGGACAAGTTGCTGATGGAAGAAACCGGCTTGCCAGTCATTGTCGCGGAAGATCCGCTGACCTGCGTTGCCCGTGGTGGCGGCCGGGCACTGGAAATGATCGATGAAGGTGGCTCGGAGATTTTCTCCATCGAGTAATGCTTTTTACCTAAGTTTATCCGCGAATGAACGCAAATAAACGCAAATGAGAGTTGGAGAATTGGGTATTTCAGCGTCGCGTCGTCCTGGGCACAATCCGGGTACGATGCCCTGAATTACGCGGCCATAATCCATTCGCGTTTATTTGCGTTCATTCGCGGACAATTCGTTTTCATACCCGGGGTAAACCATTAAACCTTTATTTATTCACGGCCCATCGCTCAACACGCGTCTCGTCTTATGCGTGTTATTTTCCGTATTGATCATGACGTTGGATCACCGCATGCATGTATTGAAGGAAGTGCGCTCGGTCTTGTCGCTGGCTGTTTATCCCATGGAATACATGGTTACGTTGCCCGGCGCTGCGAGCGAATGGATGGGCGAAAGTTTTACGACTCGCGAAAAACTGATATCGGAAGTCATCAGCCTTAAAACCCAGCAATTACTGCTCAGCGCCCGTCTCCAAAAATTTGCCGCACTGGAAGCGGAAAATGTACGTTTGCGGCGGATGCTGGATTCCTCCCGCGAAGTCAGTGAAAAAGTCTTGATCGCGGAACTGCTTTCCGTTGATCTGGAACCGTTTAGCCGCCATATCGTACTCAACAAAGGCAGCCAGCACGGCATCTATGAAGGACAGCCTGTGCTTGACGCCAAAGGGATCATGGGGCAGGTCGTCCACGTAACGCCTCTGACCAGCACCATCATTTTGATCACCGACCCCAATCATGCGATTCCGGTGTCGATCAATCGTAACGGCATGCGCGCCATTGCCGTTGGCACGGGCACCAGCGATGAACTGGAGCTGCCACACTTCCCGACCAATGCCGATGTCGTTGTCGGCGATCTTCTGGTCAGCAGTGGTCTCGGCGGCCGGTTCCCCGCTGGCTATCCCGTAGGTGTTATTACCAGGGTCAAAAAGGATCCTGGCGAATCGTTTGCACAAGTTATTGCCAAACCTAGCGCGGAACTGGAACGCAACAATGAAGTGCTGCTGGTATGGCCCAACCTGCAACCGCAGAAACCGGCAACGAGTACGGCAACCACTGCAACCACGCCTGCCAGCGATGCAGCAGGCACTCAAAGCCAATCACCCGCAAACACGCCAGCCACTACTACTCAGAATCTTGCGCCCGCCACAACGGGATCGGCCGCCGCAAGCAACATCAATTCGAAACCGGCTCCGCCACAGAGCAGCAACACAAAACCCGGTGTCAACAACACTACCGCAACGCCGGCAGTCACTGTCACGCAGGGCAAGAGCACATCGCCCACGGCGACCAAGCCTGCAACGGCACCCTCGGCACCTGCAGCACAAAAACCGGCTTCGGTCCCGACCCCGCCAGCGACCGGAGGGCAACGCTAATGGCTCAACTTGGCCGCCCTCATGGCCGTATCGTGATCATCGCCACGCTATTCGTCGCGATGATGCTGACCATCATCCCGTTACCGGACTGGGTCGTCCTGTTCCGTCCGGAATGGATCGCCATGGTGCTGATCTACTGGGCAATCGCATTGCCGCATCGCGTCAGCGTCGGTACCGGCTTTCTCGTCGGCCTGTTCGCCGACATACTCAGAGGCACCATGCTTGGCCAGCACGCGCTGAGCATGGCGCTGATCAGTTTTCTCGCCGTCAAGGTCCATCAACAGATTCGCGTCTACCCGATGTGGCAGCAGGCATTGAGCGTGATGGCGCTGATCGTGCTAAACCAGATGCTGGTGCTGTGGACCAATGGTGTTGCCGGAGTAAAGCATCAAAGCTGGATATATTGGCTGCCCGCACTCAGCAGCGCTTTGCTATGGCCTTGGGTTTATCTGATCCTGAGAGACTTGCGCCGCCACTTCGGTGTCAAATGATTCGCGGCGATCTCGACGATTTCAACATTGATCAAACCACGCAGTACGGCGAGTTGATAGAACGCCATGGCTAGAATCACCATCAAGGATCATATTCGCGAAGGTCAGCTGTTCACCAGCCGGGCGTTGTTCGCCGCCGTTTCTATTGGCATCGTCATCTTTATCATTATCGTACGTCTGATCTATTTACAAATTTATTCCCATGAATTGTATTCGACCCTCTCCCAGAATAACCGCGTCAGCCTGGTCCCTGTCGATCCGACACGCGGCCTGATTTACGATCGTAATGGTGTCATTCTTGCCGAGAACCGCCCCGCCTATTCGTTGGAGATCGTGCCGGAACACATCAAGGAGCTGGAAGCGACGCTCGTCATTCTGGGGAAAAAAATTCAGATCAGCGCCCGCGATCTGAAACGCTTCCGCGATCGCTATAAACAGCGCGTTCGTTTCCAGCCTGTTGCTATCCGCGATAATCTCAGCGATGAGGAAGTCGCCGCCGTTGCGATTGATTTGCACAAAATGCCAGGCGTAGAAATTAAAGCCAAACTCCAGCGCTACTACCCGTTCGCAGGACTGACCGCGCACGCCGTCGGCTATGTGGGTCGCATCAGCGAAAAGGATGAGGAGAAAATCGACCAGGCAAACTACGCCGCCTCGACTCACATGGGTAAAAATGGTGTCGAGAAGGCCTACGAAGACATTCTCCACGGCAAGGTTGGCTATCAAAACATCGAAACCAACGCCTACGGCCGCATGGTGCGGGTACTGGATCGCACGCCACCCACGCCCGGCAAGGATGTGGTGCTCACACTCAACATGCGTCTGCAGCAAATCGCCAGCGACGTCATGGGCCCGGAAAGCGGTGCGGTTGTGGCCATCGACACGACCAGCGGCGAAGTGCTGGCGCTGGTGAGCAAAGGTGAATTCGATCCCAATCTGTTCGTCAACGGTATCGATGCCGATACCTACAAGGCACTGCAAGAATCTCCATCACGGCCACTGTACAACCGCGCCTTGCAAGGCCAATACCCCCCAGGCTCGACGTTCAAGCCCTTTGTTGCTCTCGCTGGTCTGGAGCTTGGCGAACACACCCCTGAAAGTGCAGTCTTCTGTCGTGGCTGGTTCAGCCTCAAGGGCGATTCGCGCCGTTATCGTGATTGGAAAAAAGAAGGCCACGGCACCGTCAATCTCGAAAAAGCCATTTCTCAATCCTGTGACGTCTATTTTTATGATTTGGCGCAATCGCTGGGCATCGATCGCATGGCCGATTTCCTCCAGGGCTTTGGTTTTGGCCGCCGCACTGGCATCGACGTTGGCGGTGAACTGAAAGGTATTCTGCCTTCCAGCGCCTGGAAGCGAAGAACAATGAATCAACCCTGGTATGGTGGCGAAACGCTCAGCGTTGGCATCGGCCAGGGTTATAATTTGGTCACCCCCATGCAGATGGCCGTCGCCACCGCCATCCTTGGCAACGGGGGACGTCCGGTGCAGCCGCACTTACTCGATCATGTCAAAGGTATGGAAAAAGAGGATTTGATCGTCCGCCCCGAACCCATGCCCGCCCCCGCCGCGATTCACAACCCTGACAACTGGGCCGCCGTCACCCGTGGCATGGTCAGCGTCATCGAGGCACCGCAGGGCACCGCCCATCGCCAGGCCAAACCACGCACCTACCAAATTGCGGGCAAGACCGGTACCGCGCAGGTGTTTGGTATTGCGCAAAACCAGAAATACGTGGAAGCTGACGTCGCCAAACACCTGCGCGACCACGCCTTGTTTATCGCCTTCGCCCCCGCCGACAAACCTAAAATCGCTGTCGGCGTGATTGTCGAAAACGGTGGCCACGGCAGCACCGCCGCCGCGCCTGTGGCCACCGCCATCATTGATGCTTATCTGGAGGGCTATCAACCATGAGCAGTCTCGGCACTCGCGATTCAGGCGCCTGGGTTGAGCCCGGCCGCCGCCATAAATTCATTGTGCCGGGCATGCACATGGACAAGCCACTGCTTTACGGCTTGTTGACACTGGCGTTTATCGGTTTTTTCGTCGTTTACAGCGCCACCAGCGGCGACATCGATATGGTACTCGCCCATGCCGTGCGCATGCTGCTCGCCTTTGGTGTAATGTTTATCGTCGCCCAGATTCCGCCTTATCACATGGAACGCTGGGCACCCTGGATTTACGGTTTCATCGTCATCACGCTGATAGCGGTATTGGTGGTGGGCACCATCGGCAAGGGCGCTCAACGCTGGCTGGATCTTGGTCTGTTTCGTTTTCAGCCTGCAGAGTTCATGAAACTGGCGCTCCCGATGATGCTCGCCTGGTTCCTGGCGGATCGCAGCCTGCCCCCCACCTTCAAGTTAATCGCCGCTACGGTGGCGCTGATCTTGGTGCCGGTGGGATTGATCGTCAAACAACCCGATCTCGGCACCGCCCTGCTGATCGCCTCCTCCGGCGTGTTTGTCCTGTTGTTGGCCGGTATTTCATGGCGTCTGGTCACCGGCATCGGCGTCGCGCTTGCGGCACTGGCACCTTTGGTCTGGTTTTTTGGGCTACATGATTATCAGCGCGAGCGCATCATTACCTTTTTAGACCCCGAACACGATCCGCTTGGCTCGGGCTACCACATCATCCAATCCAAGATTGCGCTCGGCTCCGGTGGCCTCTATGGCAAAGGCTGGCTCAACGGCTCGCAATCACAGCTTGAATATCTGCCGGAGCGGCACACCGACTTTATTTTCGCCGTCTTTGGCGAAGAATTTGGTTTGATTGGCATTATCCTGCTACTCGGGGTGTATCTCTTCATTATCCTGCGCGGCCTTTATATTGCTGCCCAGGCTCAGGACACCTTCAATCGCATCCTGGCCGGCAGCCTGACGCTCACCTTTTTTGTCTATGTAGCCGTTAATATAGGCATGGTATCGGGTTTATTGCCGGTGGTCGGCGTCCCGCTGCCGCTGATCAGCTACGGCGGCACGTCGATGATGACCATTTTGGCCAGCTTCGGTATCCTAATGTCGATCCAGACCCATCGTCGTCTGGTCACTACTTAATTTCAGGAACTATTTGCAGCATGCACCGTTTATTATTCGCCTGTTTTTGCCTCACTTCCGCGCTCGCCGTCAACGCCCACGCCACCGATGTGCAGCGCCCAGAGGTGCAGGAATTCATTAATCGCGTCACCCAACAACACGGCTTTGAGCGCCGCGCGCTGGAACAAGTGTTGGCGCAATCCGAATTCCGCCAGGACGCCATTGACGCCATCACCCGTCCCGCCGAGGGCAAACCCTGGTTCGAATACCGCCCGATATTCCTGACCGACGCCCGCATCAAGGAAGGCGCGGAATTCATGGCCACACATCGTGACATTTTGCAGCGCGCGGAGCGGGAATACGGCGTGCCTGCCGAAGTCATCACCGCCATTATCGGTGTTGAAACTCGTTATGGCCGCCATGCCGGAAAATTTCGCATCCTCGACGCACTGGTAACGCTGGGTTTTGACTATCCGCCGCGCGGCGAATTCTTCCGCAAGGAACTGGAACAATATTTATTGCTCACCCGCGAAAACAAGCTCGATCCGCTGGCGCTTACCGGCTCTTATGCCGGAGCGATGGGCTACGGACAGTTCATTGCCAGCAGTTATCGCAAGTTTGCGGTTGATTTCGATGGCGACAAGGTGCGCGACATTATCAATAGCCCGGCTGACGCCATCGGCAGTGTCGCCAACTATCTGGCCACCAATGGCTGGGAGCGCAACCAGCCGCTGGTAACCTTCCCGACTGAAAATCCAACCGCCACTGCTGAAAGCACCGATCTCAAACCGAAGCTCACGCTCGGCGAATGGCGCAGCAAAGGCTATAGCATTGCCCCCCAACTTCCCGACACCACCAAGGCAGCGCTGATCACCCTGCAAGCCGCTGAAGGCAATGAATACTGGCTCGGTCTGCAGAATTTTTACACCATCACCCGCTACAATCGCAGCCCTCTGTATGCCATGGCGGTTTATCAACTGAGCCAAAGCATCCGCGATGCCGATCAGCTGCAACGCCAAGCCGTGGCTGAGCCTGCGCTATAATCCTGACCATGGGTTTTATCCGCGAAAACCGCAAATGAACGCGAAGGTGTTCCGTGGACCATCAGATACCACCCTTCACGCTGCAAAATGTAGCGTGAAAACCTTTTATTTCCCCATCACACTCGGCGCCACACTGTTATTACTGCTGAGCGCCTGTAGCGGCCCGCTGCCACGCACGGGCTCGACCGGCCAGAGCAACGATCAAGACAGTGCGCCGGATAGCGCGCAAATGGCGCAAATCGATGTCGATCAGATTCCAGACGCCATTCAGCAAGCTGAACCGCTGAGCAAGTACGGCAATCCTGAGACTTATGCGGTCTATGGCCAGCCATACCGAATTCTCAAGAGCAGCACCGGCTTCGTTGAACGCGGCATCTCCTCCTGGTACGGCACCAAATTCCACGGCAAGCGCACCTCCAGTGGCGAACCTTACAACATGTACACCATGACCGCTGCCCACAAAACGCTGCCCATCCCCTGTTATGTCGAAGTCACCAACCTGCGTAACGGCCGCAAAATCGTGGTGCGCGTGAATGATCGCGGCCCCTTTCACGAGGGCCGTATCATCGACCTGTCTTACGTCGCCGCCTTGAAGCTCGGCATCACCAAGACCGGGACCGGCGATGTCGAAATCCGCACCGTGGAGCCCGCTGGCGCCACTCCGGCAACGGTCATGGCCAATGCAGACGTCGAAATCGCTCTTGTTCCAGCGCCGACGACCACCACCCCGGAACCACCGGCGCAACTGGAAACAGCGGCTGCCACACCTGCCCCGCCCAGCGTCAACATGTACCTGCAGGTGGGCGCCTTCAGCTCACGCCTGAATGCCGAAAACCTGCGTAACCAATTGATTATGCTTGCTCCGCTACCGATCCAGGTCACCGAGAGCAACCACCTGCCGCAAACCTTTTACCGGGTCCGCATCGGCCCCCTGACGAATGAGGTGGAAGTAGAGCAACTGGCCACCAAACTGGCCGCGATCGGGATTACCAAAACCAAAGTCATCGCCGATTGACCCTCGAACGCGGTATAATTCGCGGAACATTGCCGATAAAATAGACTCAAATAGTAGTTAATGGGTTACCGATTTCTCTCTCAACTCTCAAGCAAACACTTTCAACCATGATCAAAGCTCTTGCTATTCGCAGCCGTCGAATTCACTCTTTATTGCAACAAGCAACCCTCCTGGTCGCTGCCTTATGCCTGTCACCACTGGCCAAAGCAGAACCTGATCTAAGTGCACCGCCGCCACCGGCCATCGAAGCACGTGCTTATGCCCTGGTTGATTTTCACAGTGGGCGCATTCTTGCTGCCAATCGCGCCGAAGAACGAATGGAGCCGGCCAGTCTCACAAAAATGATGACGGCTTATATTGTGTTTTCTCAACTCAAAGCGGGCAAAGTCAAACTCGACGACCAGGTATTGATCAGCGAAAAGGCATGGCGCATGGAAGGTTCACGCTCCTTCGTTGAAGTCGGTAATCGCATCCCACTGGAAGTGTTGCTCAAAGGCATGATCATTCAATCAGGCAATGACGCCAGCATCGCCCTGGCCGAACATGTCGCGGGTGGCGAAGAAGTTTTCGCCGCAATGATGAATCAAGCCGCACAAAAATTGGGCATGACCCATACCCATTTCATGAACGCTACCGGCCTTCCCGATCCGCAGCATTACAGTACCGCGCTGGATATTGCGCGCCTGGGACGCGCCCTGATTCGCGACTTCCCCGAACATTACGCCTGGCATGCGCTCAAGGAATTTACCTATAACGGCATTACACAGATGAACCGCAACAAACTGTTGTGGCAGGATCCCACGGTCGATGGCATCAAGACCGGCCATACCGAAACTGCCGGCTTTTGCCTGGTGGCCTCGGCCAAGCAGGATGACATGCGCCTGATCTCCGTAGTGCTCGGCACAGCTGACGATAACGCTCGTGCCCGCGAATCGCAGAAACTACTGGGCTACGGTTTCCGCTTCTATGAAACCCATCGTCTCTATTCCTCGCAAGAAACCCTGGCCACGATACGCGTCTGGCAAGGCGCCGAACAACAACTCCCCTTAGGCATCGCGCGCGAACTTTACATCACCATTCCGCGCGGCCAATACAGCCAGCTCAAAGCCGCCATGAAAATCAAACCTACCATCATGGCGCCGGTGCAAAAAGGCGCCGCTTACGGCAGTGTCATCGTCAACCTTGGCGACAAGATCATTACCGAGGTACCGCTGGTTTCGTTGCAACAGATTGAAGAGGGCGGGATATTTACCCGTCTGAAAGACAAAGCGCTGTTGATGCTTGAATAAGCATATATCGATGAATCCTGCCGATCGAATTGTTTATCTCAATGGCGAGTTCCTGCCACAGTCGAAAGCCATGGTCCCCGCACTGGACCGTGGCTTTGTCTTTGGCGATGGCGTGTATGAAGTCATTCCCGTCTATGGCGGACGTTTGTTTCGCCTGAATGAGCATCTCGCACGCCTGCAAAACAGTCTCGACGGCATTCGCATTCCGAATCCACTCACCATCACCGAGTGGACACACCTGCTGCAAACGCTGGTCGAACGTAACAACGGCGGCAATTTATCGGTCTACTTTCAGGTGACACGCGGTGTCGCACCCCGCGATCACGCCTTCCCGGCCAACACCCCGGCCACGATCTATGCCATGGCCAACCCGCTGTCGCCGGTGCCACAAAATATTCTTGAAAACGGCATCAGCACCATCACCGTGGAAGATATCCGCTGGCGTTATTGTCACATCAAGGCCATCACGCTGTTGCCCAATGTATTACTGCGACAACAGGCCATCGACGCCGGCGCCCAGGAAGCGATCCTGGTACGTGACGGCGTAGTGACCGAAGGTGCGGCCAGCAATCTGTTCATCGTCAAAGATAATGTGGTGAAAACGCCGCCCAAGGGCCCCTTTCTGTTGCCCGGTATCACCCGCGATCTGATCCTGGAGCTGGCCGCCGCCAACAACATCGAACATGCTGAATGCCCATTAACAACGCATGATCTTGCGAGCGCCGACGAAGTGTGGATGACCAGCTCGACCAAGGAAATCCTGCCTGTTACGCGCGTTGATGATCTGCAGGTGGGCAATGGCCGCCCCGGCCCGATGTGGGCACGCATGCTGGCGCTGTATCAAGACTACAAAAATGAAGTTGCCGCCGGTCGCGCGCATTAAACATGCAACAACGCCCCGATACCCTGTTAGAGTTTCCCTGCGAATTCCCCATCAAGGCCATGGGGCTGGCCAGCGCCGATTTTGATGCCCTGGTCGTGAGCCTGATTCGACAGTATGTTACGGATTTAAGCGAAGCGGCCGTACAGACTAAAGCCTCCACCAACGGCAAATATCTTTCCGTGACCGTGACCTTTACCGCGCGCAGCCGCGAACAGCTGGATGCGATTTATCTAGCCCTCACTGCACACGAACGCATTCTCATGGTCTTTTAAGCCGTGACCAGCAATACACTTCTTATTCGCCAACTTGGATTTTCCGATTACGAACCCGTCTGGCGAGCGATGCAGTCGTTCACCGACAAGCGCGATGCCGCAACAACCGATGAACTGTGGCTGGTGGAACATCCGCCCGTATTCACCCTGGGTCTCAACGCCAAGCGCGAACACCTGCTTGCCCCCGGCAAGATCCCCATTATCAACATTGATCGTGGCGGCCAAGTCACTTATCACGGCCCCGGCCAACTGGTGGTGTATTTATTATTGGATCTGCGGCGCCGTAATCTCGGCATCCGGCCGCTGGTGGAACATATCGAACAAGCGCTGATCAATTTGCTGGCCGATTATCAAATCGAATCCCATGCCCGCCGCGATGCACCTGGCGTGTATGTCGACGAAAAGAAAATTGCCGCCCTCGGCCTGCGCGTGCGCCGCGGCTGTAGTTATCATGGCCTTGCACTGAATGTGAACATGGATCTTGAGCCCTTCCAACGCATTAATCCCTGTGGTTATCAAGGACTGGAAGTGACGCAACTTAGCGATCTTAGCGGGCCCAATGCCATCGACGACATAAGCCAGCCCCTATGCCAGCTGCTGGCGCAACGGCTTGGTTACACTGATACTAATTTTTCGATCGCAACTGGCGATAACTAACACATGAGCGACAACGATCACTACCGCGACAAACTGGGACCACTGAAAGGTGAGTCGAAGACTGCGCGCATCCCGATTAAAGTGATCCCTAAAGATACGCCGCTGGCAAAACCAGACTGGATCCGCGTTAAAGCCGCGACCAGCGCTGAGGTGCAGAGCATGAAGGAACTATTACGCAGCGCAAAATTACACACTGTCTGCGAAGAAGCCTCCTGTCCCAATCTGAGCGAATGTTTTAATCATGGCACGGCGACGTTCATGATCATGGGCGGTATTTGCACCCGCCGCTGTCCATTCTGCGATGTCGCCCATGGCCGCCCTGATCCGCTTGATGCCAATGAACCCGCACATCTGGCTGAAACGATACGCGCGATGAATTTGAAATATGTAGTGATCACATCGGTCGATCGCGACGATTTACGCGATGGCGGTGCCGCACATTTTGCTGCCTGCATTGCAGCCGTGTGCACCGCCTCGCCCAAGATCCAAATTGAAATCCTGGTGCCGGATTTTCGCGGACGGATGGAAATTGCGCTTGAAATACTGGGCCAGTCGTTACCCGATGTTTTCAACCATAACCTGGAAACCGTGCCACGCTTATATAAACAGGCACGCCCCGGCGCCGATTATCAAGGCTCGCTACAATTGCTCAAAGAATTCAAGCGGCGTTATCCATCGATTCCAACCAAATCTGGCTTGATGCTTGGCCTCGGCGAAACCGATGATGAAATCATTGAAGTGCTACGCGACTTGCGTGCCCATGACTGCGACCGGCTGACCATCGGACAATATCTACAACCCAGCCGCCATCACTTGCCTGTTGAGCGCTATGTCACTCCGCAACAATTTGCAGAACTGGAACAAGTCGCGCAGGAATTGGGATTCAGCCATATCGCCAGCGGACCACTGGTACGTTCGTCTTATCATGCTGACTTACAAGCGGCAGGGAACAAGATATCTTAGCGCTGCAAGGCCCCAGACGCCTTTCGGCATCCAAGGCCCAGTATGAAACAGCCTGTTAACTAGATGTGTTTTTGGTGCCAGCCATAGTGCATGGCAAGAAGCTCGTCAACTTCAACAGCAAATGCTGCAAACGCTACCGGAACCAGACACATCGCCAATATCACCCAAAATGATGTGATTTCCATGGCACACCTCCTATCGGTTCGTTGTGGATCTTCTGCCTCCTTCTTAATATGATTATAGACCATTAGTTGAGTATTGCACTCAGAAAATATCATGCGCATATTACTCACTCACATCAATTTACCGTTTGGTGCGAAAGCTAATTCGGTTAATCACCGGAAACTCTTCATCAGGCACATTGCGCATTTCAAAATCTGGTAGCGCTTGTCGTAAATAGCGCAACAAATCGGTGATATCCACCGCTTCACAGCGCGTATCGGCAATTAAAACATCGCCATCACGATACACCGGAAAATCACTGCAATTCTCAGGCTTGAGATCACTGCCATACAGCTTGCATGTTTTTGCCTGCTGATCATAACCAGGACATGGTGAGCCGTGCGTATAGTAGATGCCATCCATCTTGCGCACATATTGCGGACCACTGCCATCACGCAATGTCTTGTCAAATTCGCGCTGCGACGCAGCAATATTATAAATCGACACAAAATGTGGCCATTCAAATTCGAGCACCACATCGGTCAACATGCAGCACGGTCGTGAGCACGACGCACAATGGGGAATGACATACTGCTTCTGGAATTCACTGGCCAGCTGTTCCAAACGCCGGCGTTGAACGCCTGGCTTGTTGGTGGATGGTTTACGGGACATGATTCACCTCTATCGCGACTATCTTACACATCAACGCCAGGTGATGCATTTCGACAAAACGAAATGGAATAAGGACATTCGCCTCATGCGGGCTTACAGGCTACAGGGGGAATTTCTTAGCGCAGAAAAGACAAGGCCTCAGGCGACTACCCGCGCCTAAGGCCTGTTTTCAAACGATTTAGCTGTTTGCTAAATGTGTTTCTTATGCCAGCCTCCGTGTTGGGCATCATGCTCGTCAGCCATCACAGCGAGAACAGCAATTACAACCGGAACCAGGCAAGCGATCAGAACTGATAAGAAAGAAATATCTTGGGGATCCATGGCTAACCTCCTTAGGTTACTTTATTGGTCCACGTTCATAAGACCATATCTTTTATACAAGAACTGTGACCTACATCACGGAATAGTGAAATGGTCTACATAGCGAGTATTTGAGGCCTGGTGGTCATCCCAGCCTCCGGTATAATGCCTGTAAGCAAGAACCCTCAGCCACAACACAACTATCTGTAAAATAAGGATATTTAGCATGCTCAGCATTGAACAACGGATCGCCGGAGAACTCGGCGTGCGCGAAGCCCAGGTGATTGCCACAGTCCAGCTGCTGGACGAGGGTGCGACCGTCCCGTTCGTCGCCCGTTATCGCAAGGAAGTCACCGGCGGCCTGGATGACACCCAGCTCCGTACCCTGCATGAACGCCTGGGTTACCTGCGGGAGCTGGAAGAGCGCCGCGCTACCGTGCTCAAATCGATCGAGGAACAGGGCAAGCTGACCCCCACCCTCAAGGCCGACATCCTGACCGCCGACACCAAGACTCGGCTCGAAGACCTGTACCGGCCCTACATGCCTAAGCGCCGCACCAAGGCTCAGATCGCGCGCGAGGCCGGACTGGAGCCGCTGGCCGATGCCCTGCTTAATGATCCGACGCTGGACCCGCAGGCCAGCGCTGCCAGCTATATCGATGCCGATAAAGGCGTGGCCGATGCCACCGCAGCGCTCGATGGCGCACGCCAAATTCTGATGGAGCGTTTCGCCGAAGACGCCGAACTCGTCGGCCGCCTGCGCAACTACGCCTGGGAACACGGCAAATTGTATTCCAGTGTTGTTTCGGGCAAGGAACAAGAAGGCGCGAAATTTTCCGATTATTTCGACAAGCGCGAACCGATCAAAAACGTTCCCTCGCACCGCGCACTGGCCATGTTCCGCGGCCGCACTGAGGGCATATTAAATATGACCCTGGAAATTGATGCGCCGGAAGCACAAAGCAGTGTCGGCGAAGTAATGATCGCCGAACGTTTTGGCATTCAGGACAAAGGTCGCGCTGCCGATCGCTGGCTGGCAGAAACCGTACGCTGGACCTGGCGCGTGAAACTTTCCATGCACATCGACATGGAACTCAAGCGCCAATTGCGCGAGCAGGGCGAGACTGAAGCGATCAGCGTCTTTGCTCGTAACCTGAAAGATTTGTTGCTCGCCGCACCTGCTGGCCCGCGTGCGACGATGGGCCTCGATCCTGGCTTGCGTACCGGCGTTAAAGTCGCCGTTGTCGACAACACCGGCAAGGTGCTCGACACGACAGCGATCTACCCGCACGCGCCGAAAAACATGTGGGATCAATCGATCCACATGCTGGCCTTGCTGGCGAAAAAACATAATGTCGATCTGATCAGCATCGGCAACGGCACCGCCTCGCGCGAGACCGACAAACTCGCGGCTGATTTAATGAAACTGCATCCGGAACTGAAACTGACCAAGATCATGGTCTCCGAAGCGGGTGCTTCTGTTTATTCCGCCTCTGAGCTCGCAGCACGTGAATTTCCGGATCTCGATGTTACGCTGCGCGGCGCCGTTTCCATCGCCCGCCGTCTGCAAGACCCGCTGGCAGAACTGGTGAAGATCGATCCAAAATCCATCGGCGTCGGCCAATATCAACATGACGTCAATCAAACACAGCTCGCACGCTCACTGGAAGCCGTAGTTGAAGATTGCGTCAATGCGGTGGGCGTTGATGTGAATACTGCATCTGTTGCGCTGCTGGCGCGCATCGCCGGACTTAACAGCACCTTGGCGCAGAACATCGTCGATTATCGCAGCCAAAACGGTGCCTTCAGCGATCGCCAGCAATTACTCAAAGTGTCACGCCTCGGCCCCAAGGCCTTCGAACAAGCCGCCGGTTTCTTGCGCATCATGAACGGCAAAAATCCGCTCGATGCTTCCGCTGTGCATCCGGAAGCGTATCCCGTCGTGCAACGCATCGCCGAGCAATCGAACCGCGATCTGCGCGGGCTGATCGGCGACAGCAGCTTTTTGAAAAAACTCGATCCGAAAAAATTCACCGATGAAAAATTCGGCGAACCGACGGTGCGCGACATCCTCAACGAACTCGACAAACCGGGCCGCGACCCGCGCCCCGAATTCACCACCGCCACCTTCAAGGAAGGCATCGAAGATCTCAAGGATCTCAAACCCGGCATGATGCTCGAAGGCGTCGTCACCAACGTCACCAACTTCGGCGCCTTTGTCGATATCGGTGTGCATCAGGATGGTTTAGTACACATCTCCGAAATCGCCGACAAATTCGTCAAAGACCCGCACGAAGTAGTTAAAGCGGGTGACGTAGTCAAAGTACGCGTGATGGAAGTTGATCTGCAACGGCGGCGAGTCGGTTTAAGCATGAAAAAAGAAGTCAGCGAACCACGCGCCGAATCTTTGGGCGGAGCCCGCCCTGCGGGTAAACCAGTGCCCAAACAGGTGAAGCCCGCTACTGCGCCGGAGTCGGCGATGGCAGCGGCATTTGCGAAGTTGAAACGTTGACATAGAACTGGCTGCCAAAGCTCGCTTAGGGCTTTGGCAGCCCCCTTCACGATCGTTCCGTATAGCATTGGCCAACTTACACCCGTTTTAAAAGTCCACAGCCACCCCCTAACAGCTTGACGGCGCGCGATCGGATTCTCTAAGCTGTTGATTACAATTAACGGAATATGGGATTTCAGATGGCCATATGAGGGCAACTACCAGGGAAAGTATGGGCACTAAGCCAGCACCAGTAACCATAATAGACGGATTCCGTCTATTCCAATATTCCGGAATCTATCTATTACACTGTTATGTTGCAAAAATGAGTTAATCACCGTGAGCGAATCATTAAGCATATTGACATCAATTTTTCCAATCATTGGTATAGTCGTTGGCGCTTAAATCCAGAGTTACCACGCTAAAAAGTCAGAAAATAAGAAACAAGCTTTGGTATCAAAAACCAATGCATATGTTGACTACCTTGAGTGTATTTCGCAAAGCGTGCATGTGGATAGAAGTAATAAAAGTGAATTGGCACGGCTCTTTTCTAGAGCAGCTAATGCAAAGAGTAGAATTTGTGTTTATGGTTCAAAAGAAGTCATTTTGGCATTAGCAAGATTTGAAGAGGCTGGAGCCAATATGAGTTCTAAAGAAAATTCGGAAATATTCGTGAAACTATGCTCATCAATGAGAAAAAACCACTTAGATGAAAGCGGTGAAGACTTACTAAAGGAACTGGACGTTATTCTAGTCGGGAAAGAACAGTGGTAGAAAATTGCAACATAACAAGGCAAATTCAGCCGACCCAAGACCGCGCCGCTCCTATCGTCGCTCTGCGGTCTTGGGTCGGCTGAATTTGCGACGTTATGCGCGGAACAGATACTGGGAAAAGTAGCAAAAGCTGGAAAAATAATACGGGACGATTGGGCTGCCCTGTTATCACTCGTTGACTTAATGAAAAGGAAGACTATCTTCCTAGAGAACAGGATCGTATTGCAGAGTAAAATCGGAGGACACCAACTTGAAAAAGCTTGTGGCGATGGCGGTAATACTGGGTGCTCTTGGCGGCTGTGCCAAGCAATCTTCACCGACCATGACCGAGGTGGTGATGGCTCCGGTGGAGGTTGGTACAAAGACGCCCGACTATGAAGTGGTCGGACCGAACGAATTGAGGTTGGCTTCCGGTGTGAAAATCCAGGTAGTCGAGGGTGCTGGCGGGCAGAACAATGGTTTTGTGCTGCTGAAACAGAACGGAGGCATCGGCGGCTTCATGGCCTGCGGTTGCATTGGTGCGACGACTAGTTCGTGCAAGACAGAGAACGACAACCCAGAGCATGCATCGTGCAGCGGAAGTTGCACGGACAGTGAGGGGAACGCACATCCGTGCCAATTGGAGGGGCCCATTATCGGTCCACCGAAGGACCCTTTTCATATCAAGTTCGTCGCCAAATCCACTAGCAACTGACAAGCCAGGTCGACAAGCGGCGCGATATCGCCGCGGATAGTGAGCACCGCTGTCAAAGCGTGCTGTTGGATTCCGCGCTTGCGGCGTTGTACGGCGCCACAACTATTGTAATCATGGGGCTAGACTCCGTTAATATCGAAAACTTACTTAACCCTCCGCTCCAGCGGAGCTTCGCCTGCCGAGCATTGCGTTAGCGCGCACAATGTCATGCAATCGCAGGAGAGTTATATGAGGAAACTCATTGCGTCCACATTTACATCACTGGACGGTGTCATGCAGGCACCAGGAGGACCGACCGAAGATCCAACCGGAAATTTCACGTTAGGTGGTTGGTTGTTCGCTTTCGGGGACGCAGGGATGGATCTTTCTGCGTCAGGTTTCGATGGTAAAGATCGAGAGCTTGTACTCGGTCGTAAAACCTACGAAATATTCGAGGCATATTGGCCTTACCAACCAGAGGATGACCCGATTGCGAGGACGCTCACTGCGGCAAAAAAGCATGTGGCGTCCCGCACTTTGAAGTCATTGCAATGGAACAATTCGTCGGTACTTGGCGGTGACATCGTTTCAGCCATAACCGCGCTCAAAGTTCAGCCCGGACACGACCTTCAAATCATCGGCAGCGGCAATCTGATTCAGACGCTACACGCCGCATCGCTCATTGACGAATACAACGTATGGACGTACCCGGTAGTTCTTGGCCGTGGAAAGCGATTGTTTGGAAATGGTGCAAGGCCATGTGCACTGCGGCTCGTGGCTTCGAAGGTTTCAACAACTGGCGTTGTGATGAGCACCTATGTTCCAGCTGGAGATATTCAGCTTGGCTCGCTTAGCCAGGCCGAGCCAAGCGCGAAAGAATTGACCCGGCGCGCCAAGATGGCTACAGATGCGACGTGAATATGCTGTCTACAAACTGTGCGCGCTAACAACGCGCTCCAAGGGACGCTGAACTCCGGCGTTGAGGCTGTAGAAAAACTCCAAGAAACCGAATTTTTTGTGATTTTAGGGATGCCAAAACCATTGTTTAACATGAGATCGTTGAGTACAGCGCTTCTGAGGAGGCTGAATTTTTTATGAATTTCGCAAAAACAGTTTTCTACAGCCTCGTTAGGCGACACGACCCACAGCAGCCACGAGAGGCATCAGATGGAACCATTGAAGAACCGCTCAGACTCCAGAAGTAAGTTGCTCTCAGCTAGCCCTTCCGAGGTCTTTGCTGCGATGAGTGATCCTGCTCGCGTTGCCAGATGGTGGGGGCCAGCAGGCTTCACCAACTCGATTCACCAGTTCGACTTTTGTCCCGGCGGAAAGTGGCTTCTAACAATGCACGGGCCGGATGGTAAGGACTATCCGAATGAGAGCCGCTTCACCCGCATCGAAGCCGACAATATCTTCGAGATCGAGCACCTGTCCGGACATCACTTCATACTGACCATCGAGCTCCAACCAAAGGCTAGCGGCACCGAGGTGAAGTGGCGTCAGACCTTTGACACTGTTGAGCACTACCAGCGCATAGCCGAGTTCGTGGCCTCCGCCAACGAGCAGAACCTTGAGCGTCTTGCCGCCGAAGTTCAGTGTGGAAAACACGCGTAAGGTGCAATGGCAGTGAAATGGTAGGGCGCCAATAGCGAAGAGACTGTGAAAGTATTGGTAAAAACGACAGTTTTTGGTTTGTAACCATTTGATTTTTCGTGCTTGTATAGCCAGAAAATTGAATACTTTCACAGTCTCGAAGCGCATTGCGCCGAATGTTGTCACTGTATTTACGCTCGGAACCTATAGACCAGATAGCGGGGCCTCAGGATCGGGACCCTTATTGATGGGCCATAGCGGCGGCGTTGCGAAGTTGAAACGGTAAACCCTTGGCCAGAAGGGGCATGGGACGGGCCCGGCACCCAAAAACTTTACAATAACTAACAAAAAACTTTACAATACCACTCCCACCTCCGGCAAAAACTTTACAATCAGGCCATGTACTCACCTTTAGCTAAAACCCAAAAAGCGACGGCTGTACGCCTGTTTTTGTTGGAAGCCATCAAGTCCGGACGGCTGGATTATCTTCAGTCCGCGACCGCCCTGTTTGGCATCAGCCGTCAGGCCGTGCATGGCCACCTTAGCCATCTGGTCAAACACCGCTATCTGAGCGCCGAGGGCAGCACTCGTGCCCGCAAGTACTCGCTTGGCCCACATCGCTGGCACACCGCAACTTACGATATTCGCGCCATCGATGAATCCACCGCCTACCGCCGTGACTTTTATTTTGTATTCAATGGCCTGCCAAAAAATATCGAGGACATCTGTCATTATGGTTTCACGGAGATATTCAACAACGCCATCGACCACTCCGAAGGCAGCACAATCACCGTCAACGCCGAGCGCACAGAATCCCAGGTTTCCATCATGATCGCGGACGACGGCGAAGGGATATTTCTCCGCATCGCCAGATTGTTACATCTTCCCGACCCTCGCGAGTCACTGCTGGAGCTGAGCAAGGGCAAGCTGACCACCGATCCTGTCAATCACACCGGCGAAGGCATCTTCTTTACCTCAAGAGCCTTCGACACTTTCTTTATTCTCTCGGGTGATTTGGCATTTACCCATGATGATCACCACGACCAAGATTATCTGTTGCACAAAGAAAAATTGACGAAGGGCACCGAAGTTATTATGGAGATATCCACAGGCAGCGAAAAGAACCTGAAAACAATATTTGATGAATTCAGCAGTGGCCCTGATGACTATCATTTCGATAAAACAATCGTACCGGTGAGACTCGCTCTTTACGAGGGCGAACAACTCGTCTCCCGCTCTGAAGCCAAACGCATATTAAGCAGAGTGGAGCGATTCAAGCGTGTGGTATTGGACTTCGAAGGCGTGGACTCCATCGGCCAAGCCTTTGCCGACGAGGTGTTTCGGGTTTTCAAAAACGCTCACGCTGACATTGAGCTAACACACATCAATGCCAACACTGAAGTTTTAAAAATAATTCGCCGCGCAGCTTCCAACACATAGAGAATCTCATATGCGCATTTGGGTCGATGCCGATGCCTGCCCCGGCGTGATCAAGGATATTCTGTACCGTGCTGCCGAACGGACGCAGGTGCAACTGATTCTGGTTGCCAATCAGCCCTTGCGCACGCCGCCATCACAGTTCATCAAGACTTTGCAGGTGGCATCAGGCTTTGATGTCGCGGATGACGAAATTGTGAGCCAGGTGGGCGCGGGTGATCTGGTGATCACGGCCGATATTCCGCTGGCGGCGGCAGTGATTAAAAGAGGCGGCCACGCGCTCAATCCCCGGGGTGAACTTTACACCGAGGATACGATTAAACAACGGCTGGCGATGCGTAATCTCATGGATGAGCTGCGCGGCAGCGGCATCCATACTGGCGGCCCTAGTGTGCTCAGCCAGCGCGACCGGCAGGCATTCGCCAATCAATTGGACAGCTTCTTAATCAAACATCTCAAGGGAAAATAATTCGGCCATGTCGATTCAAGAACTTCTCACCAGACTCAAACAACATCCCGAGACTATTGAATTCAATGATGTGATCGCCGTTATCAATGCGCATTACGATTACACCCCCACCCGCTTTACCAATGGCGTGGGTGGCGATGCGGTAATCAATGAGGCCGGCAAAAACGAAGGCTCGTGCCGGATCTTTGCCTTTGCCCAGTTAAACAAGCTGAATGAATGCGAAACACTGGCCTGCTATGGGAAATTTTATCGGGAAGATGTCTTGAGGAATCCTAACGGCGATGACCATGCGAACATTCGTACCTTCATGCGCCATGGCTCGAAGGGGATTCATTTTGAGGACAACGCATTAACCGCCAAATGACAGGAGTCACGGGATATTTTTTTGCAAGCCTTTCAGCGGGGCAGGAGCGGGTTTTAAACCCGTCCCTATATGAATGATTCGCTCATCCTAACCCTCTCCCCCCCCAGGGAGAAGGGACTAAGTATTTTTCAATGACTGTTAAGGCCGCACAAATCCGCGCATTAGGAGACGGGATGTAAACATGCTGTCGCTCAGCCCTGAATTGATCTTAACGTCACTGATTTCCAAGATTGTCTTGGCATGAAGAGTGGGCTCAATGGCAGTCACTCGTTTCCAGATCCACTTGCCGTCAATCTGAATCCACTCGAAACTAATATCCAGGGCTGGACTATCCTCCATATCAAAGTAATGCACTTGCATCGGACGTAGTGTTTCCTGTTCAACCCAGGAAATCACTTTGCGGTAGGGATAAGCAAACCCTTGTTGTTTTGGCCGGCTCTCAACCACGTAGTAGTTAACGCCATTTACGACTTCGATCTTCAATAGCTGATGATCGTCAAGCTCAACAGGCCTTGGTTGCAAATGATCACGTTCAAGCAATGAATGGCCAAACTCTTCATCATCATGGGTATAATGCGGCCCCCGCTTGGCAATGCGCCGCACCATGCGCATTTCAGGTAAATAAATCCATTCGTCATCCTGCGCTGAGCTGCCGAGCGGACGCAGCCAGCCTAAATACGCAATGCCTTTCCTGTCAGGCGGATCTTCGGTAAAGAACATGGCCTTATTGTCGTAGCCATCCTGGCCGCGGCTATTTTTCCACGCCATGGTATACACAACCTTTTTTTCGGCATGGTCGGCATCGATAAACGTAAAGGTCAGTGTTGCGATTTGATCATCAATACGATTTGATTCGTATGCACGCTGCATGATTTCGGTGCCGGTCAGTTCGGCTGCGACGGCACTGGCAACCAATACAAGCATACCCAATAAGAGAGTAGAAATAGCGCGCTTTGCAGTGACGCGTTCCATAAGTGCAGTCCTTTGCTAGTGATACTTTGATCCTACATGAAAACTCTGATAAGGGAATCATTCATGTAGGGACGGGTTTAAAACCCGCCCCTACTATAGCCCCCTCACCCCAGCCTTCTCCCTGAAATAGGGAGTGTTTTATCAACTTGCTAATGAGTTAATTTCTTTCTTTGTTCCTCCAGACCATCCCAAAAGGCAGCCACACCTTCCAACATTTCATTACCGTCACGAATGAATTTCTCTTCATCAATAGCGCGCGAGAAATATAACTCCTCCAGCTCCTCCTGAGTGTGCGCCGCATGTTGCGCCTCGATCTTGGCATGCCAGACAAAAAATCCGAGTGGCAGCGCGGCACCGTTGCTATGATTGTATTTCTCAAACCCCTCCACCAATTGGTCCCAGAAACCGGCTGCAGCCCAATTTTCAACGGCGTAACTTGCGGCCTGCGAGGTCATGTAGTCTTCGCTGCCATAAAGCCTGGCCAGCTCATCGCAGAAGAATAAAGTCGGCTTGGTACCATGACGTCGTTTTCCGATATCGTTAAATGTCATGCCAAGTTTTTCGGCCATGTGCAACAACCATTCAAAATGCGCCGCCTTGAAGCGGAATGTCCCGCCTTCGACTGTGCCCTCGGTCGAGACAATCTCTGGATCAACACCTTCCGCCACCCGTGCAGCACCGGGTTTGCTGTGGTTAAAGACGACGCCGATCTCATTGGCGAGGATTTCTTTCGAGGCGCGCATCCCGTCCAGCGTGTCGGCATTGATGGTTTTTTTAAGCTGGGCAATCAAGAACAGATTTGAGAATGTCGAAAACTGCGCCACAAAGGCCTTGATCTGTTCTTTATTCTGCGCTCCCTGCTCAAACCAGGCGCAATATTCATTATGGGTAATCACCCGATGGCGCAGCATTTCCTGATCGATACGTCCCTGGAATTTTAGGAACTTTCGTGCCTTCTCAAGGCTATAGCCCGACTCCTGCGTCATAATGGCTTTTAATGTCGACTCGGTAAGCCCTTCGATTCCATTTTTCTTGGCAAATGCGTAAATGGCGGTGTCTGACATAAACAAACCCTCTCTTTATTCGTGATCAGGCTGATTCTCGGGGGCGGCCTTGCTAAAGGCTTCCAGCTCCATGCAATTGGCATTAATCTTTTTCAAAATCGGATATAGCGTCAAGTCACAATCAAAGCGCTGCGCGTTGTAGAGTTGCGGGATGAGACACGCATCCGCCATTGTCGGCGCATCACCGCAACAATACGGTCCCAGCGGCTTGCGCGCAGCAAGGCGAGCCTCAAACGATGCCAGCCCTTCTGCAATCCAGTGCCGATACCAAGTCATTCTCGCTGCTTCGTCGATATGAAATATGTCTTTCAAATATCCCAAGACCCGCAAATTATTGAGCGGATGAATTTCGCAACAGACAAGCAAGGCCAGCGAGCGTGAAAAGGCCCGTTCGGCAGGCGATACTGGTAACAGAGATGGTGTTGGATAACATTCTTCCAGATATTCGAGTATCGCCAGTGATTGTGGAATTGAAGCATCCGCAGTTTTATCAATAAGCATCGGAATCAAGCCTTGAGGATTGATTTTGCGATACTCCGCCCATTGGTCATCTGATGCTTTTATCAAATGAATAAAATGCGGCTCATAACTTAAACCCTTGAGATTAAGTGCAATCCGCACCCGATAGGCTGCTGAACTGCGAAAATACGTATAGAGTGCTAGTTCTGACATACCTGCACCACCTGCTCTATCGCGCCAAATACCGAATGCCCTTGCTGATCGATTATCTCCATCCGCACGCGATCGCCATGCTTGAGAAACACCGTTTTGGATTCGCCCGTTTCGAGCTTCTCTACAATACGTTTTTCGGCGATGCAGGAATAACCACGCGCCTGATCGGCATTCGATACGGTTCCAGAGCCAAGGATCGTTCCGGCGCCCAGCGGACGCGTCTTGGCAGCATGCTGAATCAGCTGTGCAAAATCGAACTGCATATTCTCGCCGGTATCGGGATCGCCAAAGTATTGGCCATTGAGCATCGTTTGTAAGCGCAGATGAACTTTATTATTGCGCCAGGCATCTCCCAGCTCATCAGGCGTAACCACTACCGGCGCAAAGGCAGTGGGCGGTTTTCCATGAAGGAAGCCAAAGCCCTTGGCCAATTCCGCAGGAATAAGATTGCGCAGCGAGACATCATTTACCAGTGCCAATAACTTGATATGCGTCGCGGCTTGGTGGCGACCAACCCCTGGCGGCACATCATCGGTAATGACTGCCAGTTCACCCTCGAAATCGATACCCCAGGTTTCATCGCCAGTCATCGGATCATGCGGCCCCAGCATCTGATCCGAACCACCCTGATACATCAGCGGGTCTTCATATAAACTCGGTGGCATGTCGACGCCACGCGCCTTGCGTACGCGCTCGACATGCGGCAGATAGGCGCTACCATCCAGCCACTGATAGGCGCGCGGCAATGGCGCGGCAAACTGTTTGAAATTGACGGGCTCGCCTTTGATGCGCCCGTTATTGAGTTCATGATATTGCTGTTCCAGTTTCGGCGCGACCATTTTCCAATTATCCAGCGCCTGTTGCAGCGTTCCTGCTATTACCGATACTTTGCAATAGCGCTGTAGATCACGATCCACGATTACCAAGGTACCGTCGCGCCCTCCTTCCTTAAGGGTACCCAGTTTCATTTTTTTGATTCCTTCCATGAATCGGCATAGTCAGTCCATTCGATGCTGCTGGCCGATGGCAGCATTCCTAATGCATCACGCGTATCAATCATCACCGCCACTTCATTGGTATCTTTACGGCTTGCCTGTACTCCCGCCGCCAGCGCCTTGGGGTGTGGACCATGCGGAAAGCCAGAGGGATGAAACGTGATCATGCCGGGATGAATGTTGTCGCGCGAGAAAAACTCGCCCTGATGGTAAAAAATCACTTCGTCGAAATCATCATTGCTATGAAAGAACGGCACTTTCAACGCGCCGGGATCACTTTCCATCGGCCGCGGACAGAAGGTACAGACCACAAATCGCTGCGCGACAAAAGTGGTGTGCGCTGAAGGCGGCAAGTGGTAACGATGGCTCATCAGCGGCCGGATATCCCGCCAATTTACCCGCAACGGCATTAATGTCCCACACCAGCCGATAGCATCCAACGGATTAAAGGGATAGGTAATTGTGGTCAACTGATTGCTCCGCTTAACGACCACGCGCCATTCACGCTCATCCTGTTGCTGCTTGAACGCATCATTAATGTGCGGCGTATCCAATACCGCTGGATCGAAGATCGCGTGATGCCCCACCATTCCTTTTTCCGGCAGGGAGTAACTGCCATTAGTAGCTTCGATTGCCAACGCAATCAACGGTCCATCCGCTTCGATCCGCCACATCGTGCCGCGCGGAATCGCAATATAATCACCTTCAGTCACAGAAAGGTGGCCATAATCGCAAAAGAATTCGGCCTTGCCCTGATGAAGAAACAGCAGCTCATCGCCATCGGCATTGCGCACCAGATGATCCATCTTGCCTTGCATGCGCCACAATCGAATTTGGGTATGGGCATTGGCCAGCAACCCGGCGGCTTGCCAGAACGAATCTTCACCGGCATTGGCGAGTTTTGTGGTGTCAAAAGCATGCGGACGTAACGGACCTTCAAACTTTATCCATGCCGTCGGCGGATGGCGATGATACATCTCCGTCGCCGGCCCAAAGAATCCTTCGCGCCCCAATTCGCGCTCATACGTCCCCTGCGGCAAGTCGACATGCGCTTGGCGTGAACTGGCGCCTTCACTCCGTGGCAAATTGATCCCGCGCCCCATCAGATGACTCCTCGCTTGATTTGATCGCGCTCGATGGATTCGAACAGGGCGCGGAAATTTCCTTCACCAAAACCTTCATTGCCTTTGCGCTGAATGATCTCAAAGAAGATAGGCCCGATCACCGTTTTGGTAAATATTTGCAGCAATAAACCGCGGTCATGCTCCAGATCGCCATCAATCAGAATTCGATGCTGGCGCAACTTTTCCGGATCCTCACCATGACCCGGCAGACGTTCATCAACTTTTTCATAATACGTATCCGGCACATCCATCAAGTCAATGCCATTCGCACGGAGCACCTCAATACTCTTATAGATATCGCTGCTGGTTAGCGCAATATGCTGTATCCCTTCGCCATGATAGGCATCGAGATATTCCTGAATCTGTGATTTTTGGTCAGAAGGCTCGTTGATCGGGATTTTGATTTTGCCGCACGGACTGGTCATCGCCCGCGATTTCAGCCCTGTCGCCTTGCCTTTGATATCAAAATAACGAATTTCCTGAAAATTAAACAACCGCTCATAAAATTGCGCCCACTCATTCATGCGGCCTGAGTGAACGTTATGGGTGAGATGATCGATATCGATCAGTCCTGCGCCCTTGGGCTGTTGCTCGGCACCGGCCAAGGGCACGAAATCGACATCATAGATTGATCCATTTTGATAGCGATCCACCAGATACAGCGCGCTGCGGCCAATGCCGCGTATCGCGGGAATATTCAGTTCCATCGGCCCGATCTTGCCCGCAAACGGTTCCGCGCCCAGCTCCAGCGCACGATTGTATGCATAAGCAGCATCCTTCACGCGGATGGCAAAGGCGCAACAAGAAGGCCCATGCACTACGGCAAAACTTTGCGCAAAACTGCCCGGTTCGTGATTGATGATGAAATTGATATTGCCTTGCCGGTAGAGCAGCACATCTTTTGACCGGTGACGGGCAACGGCGGTAAAGCCCATTTGCTGGAATAGCCGCTCCAGAGCACGCGTATCGGGGGCGGTGTACTCGACAAACTCAAAACCGTCGGTCCCCATGGGATTGTCGATCTTGGTCATGATGACACCTCGCTCGGCGTTAAGGATGGATATCCATTTTCGGCGGACATGGAACGCCCTGCCTATACATAGAGTTATCGGCACCACGGGTGACATTTAAATGGAGTGAATATCAGCGCCTAACTGCCGCCAGACAAAAGAAAAGGGGAATAGGTGCGGCACCTATTCCCCTCTTTTTACCGGCCTTGGCACGAAGCCAAACCAGGGCGTTAAATTACTCTGCCTTGCGGCGACCAAACAGGGCCAGACCCAACAGTAAACCTGCGCCAAGCAGGGCTGGGGTGGCAGGTTCTGGAACCGCATTAAGGTTAGACCGAACCCCGCTAGTCCGCAAATTGCTAATGGTCGTATAATCATCCCAATCACTAACAAGCTTGATTACATCCCCAGGATTCAGCAGCAACGATTTGCTGCCCGTCTCGGAATATGTGTTACAAGAATTGTTCACACAGACACCCAGATCGAGATCTGCCTCATAATCAAACTCCAAATTCTGCTGTTCTGTGGCAGTTGCTACATACTCAGCCGGATCCTGCAACGTAATCGAGTCAGGGGCATTAACGTCCACCGAACCGCCACTCAAATACGCGGTCCAGTCGCCAGAGGCAAAATCGCCGATCAGAGCCGCTTGCGCAGAAACACTTGCCATCAGGGCCAGCGCCGCTAAAGTGCATGCAATTAATCTTTTCATAACCATTTGCTTCCTGTTTTCATATTAATTATGTTGGTACCGATCTACTCTCTACCCCATTTTACTTGCACTTTTCATGCCATAATTTTTATACCACTATAAATCAAATAATTAATGATCAAGGTCAAGTATAGCGACCCTCCGCCAGCCCAAAAGTGTAAAGATTTCCGACACTCCAGCAGGGACATCGTTGAACATGTTTTACGTTTTTCCGGGGTCAATTTACCACCAAAAAAGCACCCAGGTTTATCAATGCCTTAATTCCTGTTATAATCCTTGGCCTCGACGCACTCGGTCTGCGTTTGAGTCTTTCGCGGTATTCCTATCGGTTCACCTCGAACAAAATCCCTTTACTTAATAGATGTCGCCTAGACCGGCCCAAACACCCTGTGTTTCGGGTAGGTTGCTTCAGGAGCAAAATTCTTATGTCATTTAATTCCCTCGGCCTTTCGGCCGAATTAGTTCGTGCTGTATCCGAAAAAGGCTATAGCGAGCCTACCCCTATTCAACGCCAGGCCATTCCAGTCATTCTGGAGGGCCGCGACATTCTTGCGGGCGCCCAGACGGGTACTGGCAAAACCGCTGGTTTCACGCTGCCCATTTTGCAGCGCCTCAGCACGCAAACCCCGGCCGATGGCAAACGCCCCGTCCGTGCACTGATCCTGACCCCGACCCGCGAACTGGCGGCCCAGGTGTTGGAGAGCGTGCGCGACTATGGCAAACATACCTCCCTCAAATCGCTGGCGATTTTTGGTGGCGTGAACATCAGTCCGCAGATCCAGACCCTGCGCCGTGGCGTTGACATCCTGGTCGCCACCCCCGGCCGCCTGCTGGATCACGTTTCACAGCGCACGGTTGATCTATCAAAAGTTGAAATGCTGGTGCTGGACGAAGCCGATCGCATGTTGGACATGGGCTTCATTCGCGATATTCAAAAGATTCTGGCACTGCTGCCCAAGGGCCGGCAGAATCTGTTGTTCTCTGCCACCTTCTCCGCTGAAATCAAACAACTGGCCGATGGCCTGCTGAACAAGCCGGCACTGGTCGAAGTGGTGCGCCACAACACGGCTGCTGAGCTTGTGACGCAGGTAATCCATCCCGTGGATCGCGAGCGCAAACGCGAGCTGCTGTCGTTCCTGATCGGTTCCCGCAACTGGCGCCAGGTTCTGGTATTTGCCCGCACCAAGCACGGTGCCAACCGGCTGGCGGAACAACTCGCTAGTGACGGCATCAGCTCCGCCGCCATTCATGGCGACAAGAGCCAGGGTGCGCGCACCCGGGCATTGGCCGAGTTCAAACGCGGCGAAGTTCGGGTACTGGTAGCGACCGATATCGCCGCCCGTGGTCTCGACATCGATCAATTACCGCATGTGGTGAACTTTGAATTGCCAAATGTGCCGGAAGATTATGTGCATCGCATCGGCCGTACTGGCCGCGCCGGTAACGAAGGTGAGGCGATTTCGCTGGTCTGCGTCGATGAAAACGCCATGCTGCGCAATATCGAACGTATGCTCAAGCGCGATCTGCCAAAGGTTGTGATTCCGGGTTATGAACCAGACCGGTCTCGCAAACCAGAGCCTATCATGCCAGGCCGTGGTCAACGTCCACGCAGTGATGTCAGCCAGGGTCAGCGCCGCAACAGTGGTAATGCTAACAATAGCGGCAATCGTTCACGCGGCAGCAATAATGGTGGCGCACGCACCGGACAGAGTGCGCGCACCAGCAACGGCGGTGGCCGTCGCGGTTAATTGTCATTCTACATTCTACCCAACCCTCTCCCTGCAAGGGAGAGGGAACCTGGGGTAACAAACTTTTTATTAACTACTATTTCGGAAATTGAATCGTGATTACGACTGCTAACATCACCATGCAATTCGGACCCAAACCGTTGTTCGAAAACATCTCAGTCAAGTTCGGTAACGGCAACCGTTATGGTTTGATCGGCGCCAACGGCTGCGGCAAATCGACGCTGATGAAAATTTTGGGCGGCGATCTGACGCCGACGTCAGGCAATGTCTCGATCGATACTGGCGAACGCCTGGGTAAACTACGCCAGGATCAATTCGCCTTTGAGAATTACACAGTACTGGATACTGTGATCATGGGCCACGAACAATTGTGGCGCGTGAAATCGGAACGCGACCGCATCTACTCGTTACCCGAGATGAGCGAAGAAGAAGGCATGAAGGTCGCTGAACTGGAAGTCGAGTTTGCCGAACTCGACGGCTATACCGCCGAATCCCGTGCCAGTGAATTACTGGCCGGTGCCGGCATTCCACTGGAGCAACATAACGGCCCGATGAGCGCCGTGGCGCCGGGCTGGAAATTGCGTGTGTTATTGGCGCAGGCATTGTTTGCCGACCCAGACATTATGCTGCTCGACGAGCCAACCAATAACTTGGATATTAACTCTATCCGCTGGCTGGAAGATGTGCTCAACGCACGCAACAGCACCATGGTCATCATCTCGCATGACCGTCACTTTTTGAATAGCGTTTGCACGCATATGGCGGATCTGGATTTCGGCGAGCTGCGCGTTTATCCCGGCAACTACGACGATTACATGACGGCATCGACACAGGTACGTGAACGCCTGCTGGCGGACAATGCCAAGAAGAAGACGCAGATTGCGGATTTGCAGGCGTTCGTCAGCCGCTTCTCGGCCAATGCGTCCAAGGCGCGCCAGGCCACATCGCGTGCGCGTCAAATCGAAAAAATTCAGCTGGATGAAGTGAAACCTTCGAGCCGAGTGAGTCCATTCATTCGTTTCGATCAGGAAAAGAAACTGTATCGCCAGGCAATGGAAGCTGAAAACTTAAGCAAGGCCTACAGCGACAAGCCACTGTTCAGCAAGCTTGATCTGATGATTGAAGTCGGCGAACGCGTGGCGGTCATCGGCCCCAATGGTATTGGTAAATCCACTTTGCTAAAAATTCTGGTTGGCGATCTGGCTTCGGACAGCGGTCGTTTGCGGATGTCGGAAAACGCCATCATCGGTTATTTCGCGCAGGATCACGCGACTGATTTCGCTACCGATATCAGCTTGTTCGACTGGATGAAGCAGTGGTCAAAACCAGGCACCGACGATCAAACGATTCGTGGCGTATTGGGTCGACTACTGTTCTCGCGCGATGATAACGATAAATCAGTGAAGGTGCTTTCCGGTGGCGAACAAGGCCGCATGTTGTTCGGCAAACTGATCTTGCAACGCGCCAACATCATGGTGCTGGACGAACCGACCAATCACTTGGATATGGAGTCGATCGAAGCACTGAATCTGGCGCTGGAAAATTATCCCGGTACGCTGATTTTTGTCAGCCACGACCGTGAGTTTGTCTCATCGTTGGCAACACGCATCATCGAGTTGACTCCGAACGGCGTGGTGAACTTCAGCGGCAGTTATGACGATTACCTGCGCAGCCAGGGGATTGAACAAGCCGCTGCCATGCCAGTGGCGCGTCCTGCTTAAATTATTTCATTCACCACAGAGGCACGGAGAACACAGAGGCGTTGATAGCGAAAATCTCTGTGCGCTCTGTGTCTCTGTGGTAAGTATTTTTTTAATCCTTACAAATAGCTGATGTGCGACACATCCGCCATAAAGTGGCGGTAGTCACAGGTCAACTCATCACCGGGCTTGATGTCCCGCGTCGCCCAACCCACGCCGACTTCGGTGAAGTCGACATTCGGTTCCCGCGAGTGGTTCATGTATTTACCCATGGTTGATTCATAATACAGCTCACCGTCCGGCTCCGGCTGATAGAGATGAATCTCAACTTCCTGCTGCACGGCGGGCGGCAGCTTGTCGAATTCCTCCTGGGTGAATTTGATGTCAAACTTGGGGTGAAACTCCCACACCTTGGATCCCTTGGGGATGAAATCCTTGGCAAAAATGCCCAAGCCATGGATGCCGCTTTGTTCGAGATACGTTGGAACGATGATCATGCGCACTCCCTTGTCAGATACGCCGCAGTTTAGAAAACGATTCAAAACGGATTTATAGGGGTGAATGGGGAAAATGTAAAGGGGGGCGTCCGAGGCGCAGAGCAGGGGCCCCGATGAAATCGGGGATGCGACCGCCGGTGGACGGCCAAGCGCAATTACATGGACGGCTTCGCCACACCGCGGGTCGGATCCCCACTGACGTGGGGCCCCTCCTCCGCCGCTCGTGGCGATCGTCCGAAACAAAACCCAAAAATCCAACGCAAAGACGCGGAGGCGCAAAGAAATTCAGACTAAGGCACTTGCGCCCTGATCCAACTCTCCAATCGCGCAGAGGGAATAAGCCCTGACACCGCTTCAGGTCGATGTCCGGCATCGTAAAAATAAGTACGCGGCAGCTCACCCCACCAGCGGCAGTCGATTTCATAACGCAACTTCTCCGGCGGTGACTCGGCAAAGACCCATTGATCGACCTTGGCCAAGCCCTGTTTAGCGACGAATTTCTCCAGTTCAGTCTTTTCTTCGGGGGTATCGGTGTAGACCAGCACCACCTCCAGCTTGGGATAACGTTTTTGCAGCGCGGCCAGGGTCTTCATTTCCTGGGCGCAATAGACACAGGTCAGCGACCAATAGCCGAGGATGAATGGCTTGCCCGCGCGGGCCACCAGAATCTGTTGCAGGCCGCCAGATTTGAAGGCGTGGATTTCGGCATTCGCCACACCCGGGAGCGCCATCAGACAACACCACAGCAGCAGCCCTCTCCCTCGGCAACCGCTCCTGCGTTGCCCTACCGCGCGCATCCATGCGCTCGCAACCTTCCCGCCAAGCGGAAGAGGGGGCTTTGATTTTCCTTTGCCACCTTCGCGGTTAAAGATCGTTTTTATTGATCCGGCCAGATGATGCAGGGGCGATTCATGAATCGTCCCTACTGTGAATCCCCAATCTGCTGCTTGTCGCTCCCGGATCCATTCGCGAGAGAAGAACGCAAATTTAAACATCTTCATGCCACTCAATAATAGCTTCGTCACAACGGCCCCAGATCGATCACCTGCAAACCCTGGTCGGCGCTGTTCCAGACCAGCCAGGCGTGGCCACGACCAGCGACCAGTTGCGGATAGTCGGCAGCGCCCGTGGTTGAAGCTTGTGTCATTAGACTATCCCAGGTGTTGCCACGATCTTGCGACACTATGACCCGGATCGATGTCGTCTTGCCGTCATATTCCTGCCAGACCAGGAACACGCGCTGCTCCCCGGCCAGCACGGCGGGGTGGCCGGTTTGCAACTCTGAATTACCAAACGCCAGCGGTGCTGTCAGAGCCTGACCATCCATGCGCCGGTAGAACAAGCCGGGCGCCGCATCGGCGCCGGTAAACCAGGCAAGATGGCGACTGCCTTTATTGTCTACTGCCAATGCGCCACCGTGATGGGGACAGGCATCGATATTCCACCCGTCTTCGCTCACGCGTTGCAGCGGTTCACCGAAACGGGCGAGTGCAAAGTCGCGAGTATTTTTGCCGAACACCTGCCGCCACATGATGACCGGCATACTGTCAGCATCACGGGCGATGGCGATGCGGCAACATTCACAAGAATGATCTGCCAATTTTCTATTAGCCTCGAAGCTGACGCCACCATCGCGCGATTCGGCGACATAAATCGCGGCACCGGCGTATTGACCAGCCGCCTGTTTGGCCGCCTCACCATCACGCTTGTCGATCCAGGCCAACGCCACATGGCCATCAGCAGTTGCGGTCAGCGCATCAAAACGATGCGTGATCGGATTAAGATCGGAATTGATGGTCCGTGGTGCAGAGAACGATTTGCCATCATCGACTGATACTGCGAAGCGAATGTGCCCAGCAAAACGTTGCGGTAACGACTGTGACCAGGAAACGTAAACACGTCCACCCGCTGCCACAATCTTGGGCCGACTCTCGCCGCCAGCGCTGACGGGTTCCGCAACGGTGTTGACACTGACCGGCGCGGAAAACGTATGGCCCAGATCATAGGAATGGCTGACGAGCACCTGCTGATCACCCGCCTGCGCTCGCCATAACCACCCTTGCTCATCAAAGGCGACGGAGATCGCAAGCTGATCATGATCGTGCGCGGCGAAAACGGGCGCCGCGCACAACATGATCAACCCTCCGGCGAGCCGACACAAACAGCGCATCATCATAATGCCTGTGGCTTCTGGGCGTCGAAGGTATAGCTCAGACCCAGCATCACGCTACGCGGCGCGCCGACCGAATACTGATCCATGGTATCCGCGTTATAGGTCTGCCCCGCTTTGAACGAACTACTGGCTGAGTCGGCATACAACTTGTCGGTCAGGTTGCGGCCTTGTACCCAAACCTCCCAGCCTTCAGCAAACTGATAATTGGCGCGCAGATTGAGCAACGTGTGTCCAGCGTACTGCACGGTATTGGCGTTATTCATCCAATACGGCCCTTGGCGCACCATTTCCAGCGCGATGCGCGCATCGTTGATCGGCTTGTAACCGATTTCCGCAGAAAAGGTGTCAGGCGCTGCCGGTATTTCTTTGCCACTATAGTCTTCTGTGGCGGAGACTTTGTACTCCACATAACGATGATTGACGATGCTTGCACCGAGGCGCGCGTCAAACTCATCTGCATTCCAGCTCAAATTCATTTCGACACCGGCGCTCCGGGTACGTCCGGCGTTGCGATTCTCGGAATTACCGGGCGCGATGTTATAACTCACAATCGTGTCCTTGCCGTCCAGCCGGAACAACGCCGCATCAAGCTTCAGGGCACCATCGAGAAAGGCCGAACGCACGCCCACTTCATAGTTATGATAGGTTGCCGGCACCAGATTAGGCACCGCCGACTTGCTGTACAACTGACTCACTTCCGGCGGCGTAAAACCTTGGCTGACATTGGCATAAATACTCGTCCGTTGGCTCAACGCATAAGTAGCACCGATCTTGGGGCTGAAGTGAGAAAAGCTGCGAGACTCCGATGCCGCACCGTAATTAGCGCCCGGCGTCAGATGATTGGTGAAATCATATTGAATATTGTCATTACGCCCACCGATCACCAGCCGCATACTTTCAATCGGCGATGACTCCCACTGGATAAACAGCGATGTATTCGCGATGTCAGTTTCATAATCGCGCACACCTGAAAGATTAACGGTGCTCATTACATAGCTGGTATATTTCCTGGTTACTGCATCTCGCGTTACATCCAGGCTATCGCTGCGGTAACTGTTTGGGCTGCGATCAAAATACAAGCCAGCAATCAGCCGTGAAGATAACCAGTTGAAATCCTGTTGCTGCTTCACATCGATCCCCAACGAACTGACGTGGTTGTTATTGAGTGTGCCCTTGTAACCGCTCGGACAGGTTGCGCCGACGGTACAGGCGGTAATCGTATAATTCGGCAGCTGGCCGTGATCGTTATTGCGGCTAAAGAGCGTGACGCTGGTCTGTCCATTCGGCACGGTTTCTCCTTCCCAGCCCACTGAAAAACGCGTGGTTTTGTCGCGCCGCCAAGTGAAGGTGTTATAGCTAAATCCTGGACGTGTGGTGTAATCGGTTAATCCGAGACTGCCCGGCGTTGCCGTATCCAGATCGCTGTGCGTCAATATCACATGCAACAACGAGGCATCGCTTAACGCGTAGTCGCTACGTAGCGTGACCGAGTCTTTATCACCATTACTATAGTCTTGCCAGTTATAGGCAGAGCGGCGCGAACTGTAATGCGAAAAGCGCAGACCAAAATTGCCCCAGGTATTGCTGGCCTCGGTATCCAGGCGCCGGTAACCGGAAACATTTTCGTCGCGATACCCTACGCTGGCATAAGGAGTGAGTGATGAAGGGGCGGTAATAAAATTCACCGCGCCGCCCACGGCATTGCTCCCGTAAAGCGATGACGCCGCGCCTTTAACCACTTCAACACGATCCGCGCCTGATAGATTCAGTTCATTCAATGAATTGTGATTAAACACACCGAGGGGACGAATGGGGATGCCGTCTTCCAGATACTGGTACACGGCATTGGTGCTGTTGGGCTGGCGAATGCCCATGCTGTGCTGCTCGTTGCCAAGATCGTTCCAACTCACACCACCGATACGATTGATCACCTCGCCCATCGTTTTCGGTTTATCGCGCTTGATTGTTGCGTTATCGACTACGCCTATCGTCATCGGCGTCTCCGACAACTTCCCTTCGGTACGCGATCCGCTGACCACGACTTCATCCAGCACCTGCATGTCTTGCATCTGTTCCCATGCCGGAGATTGCTGGTTCATGGCTGCCGCTAACAGCCCAAGAACAACACGGCCATGATGATTATTAGACTTCGACTTCACAGCGTTCTTCCTCGAATTATTAGGATTTAGCTGTGATTATAAGAAGGTCGGAATTACTCAGGAATGTGACATATTGTCGCGGACTTGCATGAACTCGCAACCGTCTCCCGAAAGACAGCGGTATCTACACATCTTGCCATGCTGTTAAACAAGGCATTCCTTCTGCCTCTGGGAGAGGGGATTGTGTAGGTTCCTGCACCCGGAGCAAACAGGAACAACAGAACATTTTTCAATCAACCATTAACGCGCGGCCGGCCGCTTGAACAACTTACGCTGCAAGGTCCGGCGATGCATACCTAAAGCGCGGGCGGTGGCGGAGATATTACCGTTGTGCTCGTTGAGTGTCTTCTGGATATATTCCCATTCCAATCGATCCACCGACAAGCGCTGCTCACCCACCGGCAAGCTCGCATCACCGCTGTCACGATGCAGCGCCTCGACAATCTCATCGGCATCGGCGGGCTTAGTCAAATAATGCGTCGCGCCAAGTTTGATCGCCTCCACTGCGGTGGCGATACTGGCGTAACCCGTCAACACCACAATGCGGGTGTGCGGATCAAGCTGCTTTAACTGTTCCACCAACACCAATCCCGAATGCCCCGGCATATTGAGATCGACGACCGCATATTCAGGGGCTTCCTGCTCCGCCAGTTGCATTGCATTGGCGACATCCTGCGCTGTCTGTACCGCAAAGCCGCGTTTGGTCAAGGCACGCGCCAACACATCACGCAATGTTTCATCATCATCCACCAGCAACAGGCTGGGCGCTTGTCCATTATTGTTCACGCCTGCACCAACAATTGAGTCAACGGCAATTCGATGCGTGTACAGGCACCACCGCCCTCGCGATTGCAAAGCCGCATGCTGCCGCCGAGGCGGCTGATAGTAGACTGCGCCAGGAATAAGCCGATACCATGCCCTTCACCCGGCGCTTTGGTGGTAAACAACAATTCACCGGCGCGGGCTTCGGCCTCTGAATCCAGCCCAGGGCCACGATCACAAATCTCCAACGTCAGCGTTTGCGCATCCCACTGCGCCGTCACTTCGACATCATGCTCCGAGGCATCCGCCGCATTATTGAGGACATTGATAATCGATTGACTCAAGGTCTGTTCGGCAATGATCGTCGGCGCCAGCACATCACAAGCAATATAACGCACCTCGACTTTTGGTCGCGTCTGCCGCCAACGCTCAATCAAGTCAGCGAGATAACGATCCAGACTCATCTGATAACCGGCATCCGCCCGATTCTGTCCGGCGGCGGCGGCCATCGAACTCAAAATCCCTTTGCAGCGATCGATCTGACTCCGCACCACATCGAGCTGCTCAGTCAATTCCGGCAGATGTGCATAGTCGCGTTTCAACTCCCTGGTCACCACCGCCATTGTTGCCAGCGGCGTACCCATTTCATGTGCCGCGCCAGCCGCCAACGTGCCCAGCGCCACCAATCGCTCATCGCGCAACGTTTGCTCGCGGGCACGGGCAAGAGCAAGATCACGTTGCCGCAAGGTGTTGTTCATATGTACTGCAAAATACGCGATCAACGCCGCGCTCAACAGGTAACCTGTCCACATGCCAATCACATGCAGATTAAAATCACCGCCACCATGCTGATGCGGCAATGGTACGTTATAAAACAACAGCAGTGAATAAGACGCCGAGGTGATGGCCGCCATCGCCCAGCTATACACTGCTGGCAGCGATGCCGCCGTCAATGTCAACGGCACCAGAAAGAACCAGACAAAAGGATTGGACGCACCGCCGGTGAGATACAACAGCGCAACCATTTCAGCGACATCCACCAGCAATTGTGCAAACAGCTGCGGCTCCGTGATCACCGCGCCATGCCGCAGGCGCCACCAGGTAATGCCATTATAGATGCCGTAGACGGTAATAATCGCCAGCAGCGGAAAAGCATCGAGCTGCAATCCCAGGCCATAAATCGCCGACGGTACCGCAATGCCCTGCGCCACCAGCGCCAAATGGCGATAAACCACCAGACGGCCGAGATTGACGGTGCCGGAACTGCGCTGAGTTTCATTCATCTGCTAGCTATCCAGTTTTAAAACCTAACGCGGAGACGCAAAGGCGCAGAGAAATTTAGAAAAATTAACCGCGAAGGACGCAAAGGTGCGCAAAGACAACCGCGAACAAGAGCCATGCCACGAATCATAGGCAGAAGGGAAGGACAATTTCACATGATTTCCTTCGTGTTCCTTTGCGTCCTTTGTGGTTAACAAGGTCTTCTCCGCGTCTTTGCGTCTCCGCGTTAGGTTTTAATCAGCCTACAGTATAACGAAACAGCTAATTCGCTGCCGGATCCGTGACAAATCCGATCCGCGTCAGCCCCGCCTTGCCCGCCAGCGACATCACCTTGGCGACATGCTCGTAATAAGCCAACCGATCGGTGTGGATGTGCAGCTCCGGCTGCGGTTGCATTGCGGCGGCCGCGGCAAAGCGCTGTGGCAGTGTACCGATGTCCACCGCCTCGCCGTTCCAGAAGAGGCTGCCATCCTGACGAATGGCGAACTCGACATGCCCCGGTGTCGCCAGATTGGGCGCCGAAGTCACCTTGGGCAAATCGATCTTTACCGCGTTGGTAAGCAGCGGCGCGGTGATAATAAAGATCACCAGCAACACCAACATCACGTCCACCAACGGCACCATATTGATCTCGGCGAACGGCGCCGAGTTGGATTTATCACTCAAACTTCCCAAGGCCATGATGACACCCTCAACTCAACACCACAGCCGCGCGCGCAGTGCGCACGCTGGTGATCACAGACTCAGGCGCCTTTTTTTGTGTGTGCATTGGCTCATTGGCCTCCACCGTCATCAGCGTGATCAGATCGTGAGCAAAGGCTTCCAGACTGGCGAGCAGAATGCGATTGCGGCGATGGAAATAGTTGTACGCCAGCAGCGCTGGAATCGCGACCGCCAAGCCGAGCGCAGTCATGATCAACGCCTCACCCACCGGCCCCGCCACTTTGTCGAGCGTGCCTTGACCGGCCAGCCCGATCGCCACCAGCGCGTGATAAATGCCCCACACCGTGCCGAACAGACCGATGTATGGCGCCGAAGAACCCGCCGAAGCCAATAGCGTCAAACCGTGTTCGGCACGCGCCGTTTCCTGTTCGATGCCGTTGCGCAACACCCGCGTGAGATATTCGTTAAGCCCGCCCGCAGCCGCCAGTGTCTGTTTGCCCTGACGATCCTTATGCGCAGCCTTAGCCGCTACACGCACCAGCCGGGCGAAGGCATTGTCGGCGGCGCTACCTTCCGCCGGCAACTCGGCTTGATCAAACGATTCAGCGCGCCAAAAGCCAGCGAGGAAGGCGCGACTCTGGCGCTGTGATTGCAGATTCTGTAACTGTTTTGTGATGATCAGATACCAGCTCGCCAGCGACAGCAACATCAGCAAGGTCAAGACAATCACACCCACCGTATCGGTCTGAGCGATGAAGTGCGCAACACCAAGCGATTGTTCCATGACTAACCCCTCTTCAGCGTGAAATTAAAAGGTTGCAGCGCCACGGCAGGCACCGCACGACCGTTACTCATCGCAGGCTGGCAACGCCATTGCTGCACCGCCGCCAATGCCGCCTCATCCAGCAGTGTCACACCTGACGATTGATGCACCGCCGCCTGTGTAATGCGACCGACATCATCAAGACCGACTTGCAACACCACCCGGCCCTGCAAACCCATTTTCTTCGCCCGCCACGGATAAACCGGCGGCACACGCTCCGAACACACTGCTGCTAGCTCGGGCAAACTTACCGTCTGCGAAACAGGCGCCTGCGCTTGGCTCGACATGGGCATCGGCACTGGAATAGGCATTGGCTCCGGCGCAGCCAGCACCGGCTCGGCAACCGGCATTGGTGATGTGGGCACCACAACTTCAGCCGCAGCCGCCGGCGCCTCGGTCACGATCGGCTTCGGCAAATCCGGCGTTGGCACCGCAACCGCTGGCCTGGGCACAACTTGCGGCAGCACCGGCCGAGCCTCCTCTTGTTGAATCGCGGACTCAATCAGCGACACAAACATCGGCTCCTCTTCCTGAAAAACCTCGCCTTTCTGCGCCTGCCACAACCCATAAACCACGAGCAAATGCGCAGCCACCACCAGCCCAGCCACCGGCCACTTTTGGCGGGACGGCTGATTCCAGGTTATGAAACGATCAGGTTCTAATAGTTTCTCCACAGAGGCAAAACCGATAGATTGAATGCATGTTCAAGGGATTTTAACGGCCGATCTTGTTAGGCGGGATGCGGCATATTGTCACAGTGGCGCTGGCTCGGCGAGTGCAGACCCTCATAGGCGCATTAGCTGGTACTAATTGTGGAACACCCTTGTTCAGCACATAATTATTTACAGCATCCTCAGATACCATCCCCCCTCAAACGTAGCGTTATACGTCAAAAGGAAGCCTATGAAAGTTTCGGCAGAACAAGAGATTAAACAAATACAGATGGGTAAGCCCCATGTTGTAATCCTGGGTTCCGGAGCTAGTTACGCCGCTTTCCCAAATGGGGATAAGAATGGCGTAAAGCTTCCGCTCATGAATAACTTCGTGGATATTCTTGGCCTTAATGACTTACTGTGCCAGACAGGCGTCAATTTTGAAGCTAACAACTTCGAGAAGATGTACGACCAACTTTATCGGAATAAAGCCCACAAAGAGGCCAGAGAAAAATTAGAAAAGATAATTTATGACTACTTTTCTCGCTTAGAGATTATTGATGAACCGACCATTTATGACCACTTACTACTATCTCTCCGAGAAAAGGACGTTGTTGCAACTTTTAACTGGGATCCGCTTTTGTCGCTGGCGCACCACAGGAACACACAAAAATTTAAGTTACCACGTCTACTATTTCTTCATGGCAATGCCGGGGTTGGATATTGCGAAAAAGACAAGGTCGCAGGAATAAATGGAAGTAGGTGTAGCAAGTGCGGCTGTGTTCTTGCACCGACAAAACTTCTATACCCCATTGCAGAGAAGAATTATCACTTGAATGGTTTCATTTCTTTGCAGTGGAAAAAGCTTAATCATCATTTACAAAGTGCTTTTATGATTACTATCTTTGGCTACGGTGCACCACAGTCAGATGTTAGTGCAATTGATTTAATGAAATCTGCTTGGGGTGATGTAAATCATAGAGAAATGGAGCAAACGGAAATTATCGATATTAGAAGTGAAGATGATTTGTGCAACACATGGGAGCCTTTTATTCATACCCACCACTACGAAACACATCCATCTTTTTATGACTCTTGGATAGCCAATCACCCCAGAAGAACCGGTGAAGCATACATAAATCAATATTTGAACGCACAGTTTATCTGCAATAATCCAATCCCGAGAGAATATTCATTTCCAAAATTGTGGACCTGGCTTGATCAATTAAGACAGGTAGAAGAGTCGTACACATAGACTAAAATAGATTTCACCAACTCTAATACTGCTCAACCACACAACTAACCGTGCCCGGCGTCAACTCAACCAGCTTGAGTTTTTCGGTGTCCAATGCCCAGGCTGCTGTAATCTCGGTGAGATAACCACCTGCGCCGCGCTTCACCCAGGTGCCCACGGCCACGACATAATCATCGGGCCGCGTCTTGCCGTGGCAACCGATATCCAGAAATGTCTGATGCGGCAATAGCGTTACGGTTTCTGCGTCCTGCACTTTCCAGGTGGCAACTCCGTTTTTCCGGCCATCGAATTTGTTAAACCACAGCGAATTACCGGCAGTGCACTCGACATAGCTGAAACTGAGCACCGTGCCTTTTTGATCGGTATAAATCGTGCGCGAGATTTGCTCTTTGCATCCTGCCACCAGAGGCGGATGCACCGCTCCAACGAACGCAGCCGCATCTTCGGCAAGCGCATTACCGAAAGAGAAAATCGTGCACAAAAATATGGGCAGAAAACGAGGTGTACTCATAACAACTTTCCAACGTAATATTGCATTTCTCTATTAAGATTACGTCAAATCGCCAGAAAAATTTTAACGTTGATGCAGTTATCCCAGCTGCGACCATACGTAGGTTCTGGGAAAAGGAATATGCTCCAATCCTAAACCATCATGAATCAACTGCTGCTCCATGTGCTGGGCTTCGACATATCCTTGCACGGACGCCTTGTGAAACCACTTCAGGGCGCGTTCATAATTTTGGGAAACACCAACCCCCTCGACGTACATCATGCCGATATCGTATTGCGCCTCAGGGTAACCCTGATCTGCGGCATAAGAGAACCACTCAAAGGCGCGGTTATAGTCTTTGACAATGCCTCGCCCCTCGGCATACATCGCGCCCAGCGTAGTCGCCGCCTGCGGTAACCCCTGTAGTGCAGCCTCACGGAACCACTGCGCGGCGGTAGGATAATCGCGCGGCACGCCACAACCATTGAGGTAGAGTAGTCCAAGATCATTCTCGGCCTCGGGAATACCGTTTTTTGCCAGAGGCGTCCACAGATTCAGGGCCGTCCGGCAATCGCCTTCATGATAAGCCTGAAGTCCTGTTTCCAGATCGGTGACGACTGATGCCGTGGCTGTTGCAGAAATTGTTACTAAGAAGATAAAACCGAATAATGCTTTAATATTCATACTACCCATACCCTAACCTTGTCACTCCCCTACCCCGAACATCCTGCTGGATGCCAGGCAATTCTCATTGCGAGCGCATTATAGCACCCAACTCATTTCACTTTGCTTACAGCGCTAAAAATCTGCCAACCATGCCAGCACCCCTTGCCCGGCGGCGCGACCAGTGGCAAAGCTGGCGGTAAACAGATAGCCCCCCGTAGGCGCTTCCCAATCAAGCATTTCACCGGCACAAAATACGCCCGGGTGGGCGCGGATCATTAATCGCTCATCCAACGCTTCGAAGCGTACGCCGCCCGCGCTGCTGATGGCTTCGTCGAGCGGGCGTGCAGACTTCAATTGCAGTGGCAGCGCCTTGATCGCTGCCGATAGGACAACGGGATTGTTTAATTGTTCCGGAGTAAGTACTTCACGCAGTAATCCCGCCTTGACGCCTTCAATCCCGGCGCGGCTGCGTAAATGCTTCGCCAGTGAATGACTGCCGCGCGGCTTGGCCAGTTGTTGCGTCAATTGCGATAACTCTTGATCTGGCGCCAGATCGAGCAGCAACGTCGCTGCGCCTTGATTGTCAATGGCATCACGCAACCTGGCTGATAGTGCATAAATCAATCCGCCTTCAAGACCGGTGGCAGTGACCATCAACTCACCTTGCTGACGGCAATCGCCATCGGCATCGGTAAACGTGGCGACAACCGATTTGATTGCCTCACCGGCAAACCGTTCGCGGAAGTGTTCGCTCCAGCCGATATCAAAACCGCAATTCGCCGGGCGCAGCGGTGCCACTTCAACGCCATTAGCCTGCAACAAAGACACCCAACTACCATCTGATCCTAGCTTGGCCCAACTGCCACCGCCTAAGGCCAGAATGACGGCGTCGGCCTGCACACAGCTTTCACCCGCAGGCGTTTGAAAGCGCAGCTCACCGTTAGCATTCCAGCCACACCAGCGATGACGCACATGAAACCTGACACCCGCCTCACGCAGCCGATGCAACCAGGCGCGCAACAGCGGCGCGGCCTTGAAATCTTTTGGAAACACGCGCCGCGAACTGCCGACAAAAGTTTCAACGCCCAGTCCTTGCGCCCAGGCACGCAGATCATCCGGCGGGAAGCGATCCAATATTGGTTTGAGTATGGCTTGACGCGCACCGTAACGCGTGATGAATACATCGTAGGGCTCGGAGTGAGTGATGTTCATGCCACCCTTACCTGCCATCAGAAATTTGCGGCCGAGCGAGGGCATGGCATCGTAAAGATCCACGCACAGACCTGCGTTGATCAATACTTCTGCGGCCATCAGCCCCGCGGGGCCGCCGCCGATAATGGCAACTGTTGGTACGTGATGCTGGGATGACATGATGATCCGAATTCAAACTTGGTGATGTGTATTTCACTCTTGCCCTGGCCCTCCCACAAACAGCAGGAGGAAATAAGATCAGGATACCCTCAATCACAGAAGATGCCACCGATCATTGTTTTCAGCTTCAGAAACACCCTCTGCCAGACAACCAAAAACTGAACATAAAGCATCGCCTTTATTTACAAAAGGTTTATGAAACACGGTGACAACCCTTCGCGCTTGTTCTTGTAGACCATATAAAGTAATATTTATTATACATTTTATCTATCCAGGCACCGCAACTGCTTGCTTGATTCATCCAGGACAAAAGATGTCACCAACAAAACACCTGCGTCATTGGTTGCATCTCCTGGGGGTACAAGGAGGCACGCTTAGCCACAAGGAAAAATTTGTTTCCGCCCTCGGCGGATTCCTAGGAATCTTCGTCGTTGCTGTCATCAGCCGGCATTCCCTCAACGGCACTGATGCGCTTTTCATCACTGCTTCCATGGGTGCCTCAGCGGTACTCCTGTTTGCTGTTCCTCATGGGGTCTTGTCGCAACCCTGGCCCCTGGTCGCGAGCCACTTCATATCCGCATTGGTCGGCGTTGTCTGTGCACAGACCATTCCCAATACTTTTTTGGCCGGCGCCACGGCAGTAGCGTTGGCGATATTGTTGATGCATTACCTCCGCTGCATTCATCCACCCGGCGGTGCTACCGCGCTCACGGCGGTGATCGGCGGCCCTGCACTGCATGACTTAGGCTATCAATTCGTTCTCTCCCCAGTCATGTTAAATGTGGTCGCCATTCTCGTCTGCGCTATCGTCTTCAATGCTTTTTTTCCCTGGCGTCGCTATCCAGCATTCTGGGGAAGGGAGAAAAAACATACAGCGTCAGCGGCGACACAGGAATCCATCTCACACGAGGATTTTTTGAACGCGTTGAAAGAAATCAACTCCTTTGTTGATGTTACAGAGGACGATTTACTCCTGATCTATGAGCTGGTCACCAAGGCACGCGCCCAAGGACATATGCAGGCGACACAACTTCACTTAGGTGGCTATTACAGCAACGGTTGTTATGGCGACGATTGGTCCGTGCGCCAGATTGTCGACGAATCCAGCGAACCCGATCCTGCAGCACGCAAGGTAATTTACAAGACCGTCGCTGGTTCCGGCAAAAGATCCACGGGCTGTATTACACGCGCGGAGTTTGCATCATGGGCAAAACATGAGGTTTTCAGAGACGACAAGCACTGGAAACGAATACTACCCGAGTCATCAAAAGATCAGAAGACCGGGCACGAGTAATATAAAACAAACTGTGATGCCAGTCTCCTGCACCATCTCAGTCAAAATAATTTGTCACAGCCACACATGCCAAATAACACCCCGCGGACGACTTTAAAGTCTGTGCCGCCGGTCCTGCACTGAAAACCCCTGCAACATCAAGTCAACGCTACGCGTCAATGCCATCACCTTGAACAACTCGCCCATCTCGCTCGGCAGCGTGAGTTTTTTTACCGCCTGGGTCATAGTCAAATGCGTGCGCACATCATCCGTTGCGGCTTGCTGCAATATTTCACCCAATCCGCAGCCAAGCAGGAATTGCGCCTGGCTGGTATAACCCGCGACATCCAAACTGGCGGCATCCGCTGCCTCAGCCACCGCCGTAAAATCAACATGGGCGGTGATATCCTGCAATCCCGGCCAGACGAAAGGATCGGGATGCGAACGATGCCGATAGTGGCACATCAGCGTGCCGGTGTTGCGATCGGGATGATAATACTCGTGACGCGGAAAGCCGTAATCGATCAGCAGCACAGCGCCTGCCGTCAGCATATTGCCTAGCGCGGCGATCCAGCCATTCAGCGCAAGATTGATTTCAGTAATGTAGCCAAAATCTAATTCATCGGCTATTTCATTTTTTAAATGGACAATCGCTTGTTGCAACTCCACTGTACTTAGCGGGCCATCCACCCAGACAAACGTCTCCGCCTCCCACGCAACATAACGCTCACCAAACTCGGCGCCATCAAACTGCAGCAGATGCACCGGCATCGCATCAATGACTTCATTAGCCAGCACCACACCATGAAAACTCTGCGGTAGTTTATCCAGCCAGCTGACGAACGCTTGCAAATGCGGAGCACGGTTCAGCAAAGTCTCACGTTGTCGCTGTTGCAGATCGGGACTGACTTCAATGATGTAATAATGCTGCGGCAGACAATTAAGTGTTTCGAGTTCAAGCAGCATATCGGTTGCCATGGCACCGGAACCGGCGCCGAATTCGAGAATGTCGCCGCCTTCAATTTGATCCAACACCTGTCGGCATTGCCGCGCCAGACAACGGGCGAACAACGGTGAAATTTCCGGTGCCGTGACATAATCTCCGGCTTCGCCAAATTTGCGGGCACCGGCGACGTAGTAGCCTAATCCCGGCGCATACAAGGCCAGTTCCATGAATCGGGCAAAACTGATGCGGCCACCTGCGGCTATAATCTCGGATCGAATTGTGTCGACCAGGCGCTGGCTATGAGCACTGGCTTCAGCAGAAGGTTGGGGAAAATCGATAGCCAAAATCGGTACCTGAGAAAAAGTGGCGTTTGCAGCGATAATGTAATGCGCTAGAGTTTATCAAATTACATAGGAGTCTCGGGCATGAATACTGAGTTGACTGACAAGGTGGCCCTGATTACCGGTGCGGCGCATCGCATTGGCGCCACCATTGCCCGCACCCTGCATGCCGAGGGCATGAACATCGCGCTACATTATCGCAGTTCTCGCTCTGCGGCCGAAGTGCTGCATGTCGAGCTAAACCGGCTGCGCCCCAACTCGGTGATCTTGATCCAGGCCGATTTGCTCGACGTTAGCGCCTTGCCAGGCCTTGTACACGCTGCCGAGTCGGCATGGGGACGGCTCGATGTGCTGGTAAATAATGCCTCCACCTTTTATCCCACCGCTATCGGCAGCATTACCGAGCGCCATTGGGATGATCTGGTCGGCAGCAATCTTAAAGCACCATTGTTTCTATCGCAGGCTGCCGCGGCTGCCCTGGCCAGACAGCACGGCTGCATCGTGAACATTATTGACATTCACGCCCAGCGGCCGATGAAAGGCTTTCCCGTGTATAGCATCGCTAAGGCTGGCTTGGCGATGCTGACCATGAGCCTGGCGCGTGAACTGGGGCCGAATGTCCGAGTGAATGGCGTAGCACCGGGCGCGATTTTGTGGCCGGAACATGAACTGGCCGAGGAGAACAAGGCCGAAATCATCGACCGCACCGCCCTCAAACGCCAGGGTGTACCGGCTGATATTGCTCGCGCAGTACGATATTTAGTCCGCGATGCCGATTATGTTAGCGGCCAGATTTTGAATGTGGATGGTGGTCGGTCATTGGGCTATTAAAAACGGCCCGGGATCGACACACCATCGGTAACACGATATTATATATTAGTAACACCGAATCTTAGAGGAGCCTAACCCATGTCGCGCCAGCTGTTTGCCTTAATGTTAGTGATCGCCGGTTTTATTGCATTTCCCAACTTTGCCTCTGCCCACGCCAAAATTCTTGGCACCGATCCAGCCAAAGATGCGGTACTGACTACGCCGCCCAAGGCGGTTAACCTGATGTTCGCCAAGGCGCTGGAACCTAAATTCAGCGCTATCCACGTCCTCGATGCCAGCGGCAAACAGATCGATACCGCAAACACCACGATCAAGGGCGATGGCCACAATGAAATGTCGGTCGAACTCCCCGCGTTGCCTGCCGGCGTTTACAAAGTGATGTGGAATATCGTGTCGCTGGACGGCCACAAGATGAAAGGTGACTACACCTTCACCATCAAGTAACGTCAGCCGATGCTGGACAACATCCCCATCGCGATCGCCATTGCCGGCGATTTGCTGATGTTGACCACCGCCGTTGGCGCCGTCACTTGCAGTTTATGGATGTTACCCGCCTACCAAGCAACCCCGCAGCTGCACCGCCGTTTGTGGAAACTGCTGGGTACATGTCTGCTGGGTTTTACCGTCAGTAGTACAGCGGGATTATTACTCCAGACGGCGAGCATCAGTGAACGCTCGGTCATTGATGCCCTGCCGATGGTGAGCACCGTATTGTTTGAAACGCATTATGGGCAACTGTGGCTGATACGCATCTGTGCCGCGATCGTAACAGGAATATTCTGGGCCTGGCATTGGCGGCGGATTACTAATGGCCAACTAATTCCTTACCTCAGCTTTAGCACCTTGCTAGTCATCATTGGCACCTTAAGCACCGCTAGCCACTCCGGTGATGACGGCGTTTTCACACTCTCTAACTTCGCCAATATTGTCCATATCAGCGGCGGTTTGTTATGGGGCGGTGGCATTATCACAATATCGCTGATTGTGCTGCCGGCACTGCGCAGCAGCGCTCCTCCCGCACCAGCCACCATTGCTAACGCTATTTTAGCGCTATCCCGTTTATCGGCGATTGCATTGGCGATGGTCATTTTTTCCGGCATTTACAACGCCTGGCTACAAGTCGGTAGCTGGGATGCGTTGTGGGCAACCACTTATGGCCGGATACTGCTGATCAAGGTTGGATTTGTGTTATTGATGATGGCCCTAGGTGCTCATCACCGTTACGCCGCCGTACCGACTCTGCTACGCTGGGCCAAACTGGAGCCACCGCATTACCTGGTACCATTTGATCGCTTTTTTACCACCAACCCGCACGAGGCAACGCCGCAGGCGTTTCAGCAGACTTTACGATTTGAGGCCGTGTTATTGATCATCGTATTAGCGCTGGCTGCCATGTTGTCGCAACAAACACCCGCAACACACATGGAAGAAGAATCTACAATGTAGGGGCGATTCATGAATCGCCCCTACAATTGACTTGCGCAATAACATCCTCACGAGAATTCAAGCTCAACCGGCCACAAACTCTGTTTCGACTTGTCGAATTCGCACCACAACTCGGCGTAATTCTTCTTCAACAATGGATGTACCACTTGTGGCGCAATCTCGGCCAATGGCTGCAAGACAAAGGCATTTTTGACAATCTCTTCGCGCGGCAATACCAGGCCGACTTCATTCAACACCCGATCGTCGTACAACAACAAATCAAGATCAACAGTACGCGAACTGAAGCGGGGACCACGGCGGTCGTGGCCAAAACGGTCTTCTATCTGGCGCAGGATGCGGGCAACCTCATGCACCGCCTGCCCTGTCTTGGCAGCGGTCACTAGATTATAGAAATTATCGCCATCGAATCCCACGGCCTTGCTTTCATAGACCGATGACAGCGTGACATCAGTAAATTGCTCGCGTAATGCCGCCACTGCCGCGCGCACATGCCGCGCCGGATCGATATTGCTACCGATGCTGATGTAAATATGTGCCATATTAAGGTTTCGTGCCGCGCTCGATGATCACACCCACGTCAGTGGCGCCGCGCACCGCACCCTGTTTGTTCAGCCGCAGGCGCAACCATGGCACATTAAATTCTTGCAGCACCAAATCGGCAATACGTTCGGCCAGTGTTTCGACCAGCTGAAACTGACTGCCGCCGACAAATTCAATCAGCCGTTTGGCAACGGCCTTGTAATTGAGGGTATCGTCGAGCGCATCCGTGGCCGCCGCCTTGCGAATATCCGTCGCCATTTCCAGATCGATGATCACCCGTTGTTTGACGCGCCGCTCCCAGTCGTAGACCCCGATCACGGTTTCAATCTTTAGCCCGCTTAAATAGATAATGTCCATGTCGTTACCAAGGATCCTGCATTAAAGGGCGCGCATAAACGGCAATTTTGCCTTATCATTACGCCCCAGTCTCTGTTGTCTTTACGGTTTATTATGCTTGATATTGGCCTGACTGTATTCGCTTATCTACTGGGTTCGATCTCCACCGGCGTCATCGTCTCGAAGCTGATGAACCTGCCCGATCCACGCCACGAGGGTTCCGGCAATCCCGGCGCCACCAATGTGCTGCGTCTGGGCGGCAAGAAGGCAGCGGCGATTACACTGGCGGGCGACATGCTCAAGGGGCTGATTCCGGTACTGATCGCGCGCGCCCTTGGCGCCGAGGATCACATCCTGGCGGCCATCGGTCTGGCCGCGTTTCTCGGTCACCTCTACCCGGTGTTTTTTGGCTTTCACGGCGGCAAGGGTGTGGCGACCGCGCTCGGCGTCCTGCTCGGCATCTCCTGGCCGGTGGCGCTGGCGGTCATCGGTACCTGGCTGTTGATGGCCAAGCTGTTCAAAATTTCATCGCTGTCGGCGATTACCGCTGCCGTCATGGCCCCGGTATTCATGTGGCGCCTGGAAGATTCGGCGGTGTTTATGACCCTGGCGCTGGTGCTTTCAACACTGTTGATCTGGCGTCATCGCGGCAATATCAAGCGACTGCTGGAAGGCAGTGAAGGCAAGATCAAATAGGGGCGGGCGATGCGTGAATCGCCCCTACGCGACCGGTTCCACTTTCAACCAGCCTTCTCCCATTTCCACCACCCTGACCTTGGCGCCTTCTGGGCTATCATCACCCGTTAACCGCCAGCAATAATCATCGATGTCGAGACTACCGCGCTGCTCAATGATGGGTGAAGTCAGGGTAAATTCGCGGCCAACATAGGCCTTGCTGGCATAGATTTGTTGCAACCGCGCAATCTTGGTCGTCCGCTCGTTGACAATGGAACGGGCGATCCAGATAAACACACCGGAGCCCAAAGCAAAAAACAACAGCTGCGCCGGTAGCCCGACGTGGGTATAGAGATAGGTCAACCCACCCATGGCGCTGGCCGCAACACTGACGGCCAGGTAACGAAAGCTGCCAAATATGGCCTCTAACGCCAGCAACACAAACGACAGGCCAAACCAGTACCAGTGTGTTTCCAATTGAGTTAACAGATCCATTCGATGATTCCAAACAAAGGGGCGCAGCCCTGATAAAATAGCCGCCAGACTGAATTATACCGGGACCTGCCAGGCACAGCACCCTATGAATTTCCGCTGCTCAATAAACCCAAGCGTAACCTGATGCGAATCGTCCTCATCCGCATGCTATTGCGTATCATGTCCTGGCTACCGCTGCCGCTGGCCCATGCCATGGGTGTGGCGCTGGGATGGGCGCTCTTTCTCGTCGACAATAGCCAGCGCCGTACGGCAAAAATTAACCTCGAGCTGTGTTTCCCGGAATGGGATGCCGCAACACAACGTCACCAATTGCGGCGGGTGTTGATCGAAATCAGCAAAACCTTCATGGAAAGTGGCATCGTCTGGTTCTGTGGTCAGCAGCGCCTGCAACGTCTGGTGCGCGAAACGGTGGGTGAAGCGTTGATTACGGATGGCCTGCGTCAGGGCAAAGGCGTACTGCTGATCTCACCACACCTTGGCAACTGGGAAATGACCGGCCTGTATTTCTCCGGCCGCTATCCGATGACCAGCCTCTATCGGCCGCCACGCCAAGCGGCGATCGATGAAATCATTCGCAGCTCACGGCAGCGCTTTGGCGCGCACCTCGTCCCGACCAATGCCCAAGGGGTACGCGCGCTATATCAAGCGATGGCGCAAAATCATTTGGTAGGCATCCTTCCCGATCAAGATCCGCGTGAAAGCGGTGGCGTCTTCGCGCCATTTTTCGGCATCCAGGCCAACACCATGACCCTGGTTTCGCGACTGGCGCAAAAATCCGGCGCGGTGGTCATTTGCACCTATGCCGAACGCTTGTCATGGGGGCGCGGCTTTCGAATTCATGTCCGTGCGGTGGATGAATCCGTACACGCAAAAGATTTAACGATTTCGGTCAGCGCGGTTAACCAAGCCATGGAGGCTGCCGTGCGCCATATCCCTAAACAATACCAATGGGGTTATCAGCGTTTTCGGAGCAGGCCTGAGGGGGAAAAAGAAATTTATTAAGGAACCTCTGAGTGTGTAGCAGGCTATAGCTTCTGCGCCACAAGCAACGCCTCATTACGCAAGCCACGCTGTACATTCCCCACCAGACCTTCCTCGCGATACACCAACACCCGTAACTCGGAAAATAGTTGCAGCAACTCGCCGTCGGCCAGACGCCATTCATCCTTTTTCGGCCCACCTTCTGAAATACGGGTTCGGGTGAAGGTTTGATAAAACAACAAACCACCCGGACGCAACGCGGCGCAGATTTGCGGCGCCAGTACTCTTTCCAGAAAATGCGTCGCCACGATGACATCATAACTCTGCGGTACTAATGGCTGCTGCATCACATCACGCGCCGCGCCATGGACGACCAGACCTCGACGCTGCGCTTCGCGATTGACGCGCTCGATTGCCACCGGTGAAATATCCCAGGCGTCCATCTGCAATCCATGTTCAGCCAACAAAAAGGCGTTACCCGCCAGACCACAGGCCAACTCCAGGCCTCGTCCCTGCGTAGGTGCAAGATGTAAATTTTCCGCCACCACTCGCATCGCCGGCACATCCGCCGCATCACGATAATGGCCATCCCACTTCTGCCGCGCTGCGTCTGATTCGTTCATACCATCACCCTTCATCTTTGGAATTGATCTCCAGCGCCCGCAACTTGCGATAGATATGTGTCCGCTCAATACCTGCCGTCTTGGCAACCTGACTGATATTTCCTTCGGCAAGTTTTAAATGATGTTCAAAATAAAAACGCTCGAACATATCGCGCGCCTCGCGCAAAGGCTGGTTCAAATCCAGCGCCAAGCCTGGCACAACCGCCACCGTCACTGGCTGAGCACCCAGGGCGGAAGCCACTTCTTCGGCATCGATTTCCTCACCTTGCCCTAAAATTAGCAGTCGTTGCACCAGATTCTTCAGCTCCCGCACATTACCCGGCCACTCATGATGCCGCAAACGATTCTGTGCGGCGACGCTAAAATTGCGATAAGGCAACCCTTCGCGCTCAACAAAAAAATCGGTGTAATAGGCAATCAATTCCGGAATATCGTCCGGCCGATCGCGCAACGGTGGCACCGCAATCGGCACCACGTTTAACTGGTAATAAAGATCTTCCCTGAAGCGCCCGGCGCGCACCAGGCTCAAAATATTTTTCTGAGTGGAGGCAACAATCCGGACATTAATATTAACCGCCGTCGTACCGCCACAACGCACGATCATTTGGCTTTGCAAAGCACTCACCAATCTCGCCTGCGTCTCAAGATCCATCTCCGATACTTCATTCAGAAACAAGGTGCCTTTGTCTGCCTGTTCAAGACAACCATAATGAATCTTGCCTTCACTCTCTTCACCAAACAATTCACGCGCCGCATGCTCGGGCGTTAATGTCGCCACACCTACTTCCAGATAAGGTGCCTCACGACGCGGACTGCTTTCATGAAGATAGCGTGCCAACAACCGGCGCCCGGTTCCCGCTTCACCATTGAGCAACACCCAAGCCTCTGCCGCCGCCACTCGCTCAACCTTGGCCCGCACTTCCTCCATAACCGCGCTACGACCCAGGGGGCGCTCCAGCGAACGCAGATGTCGCCGTAAGCCGATATTTTCACGCCGCAACAAATACTGATCCAGCGCATGCCGCACGGTAAGCAACAACTTCGCCAACGACAGCGGTTTCTCCAGAAAATCATAGGCGCCGAGCCGTGTTGCCTCGACCGCCGTTTCAACCGTTGCATGCCCCGACATCATAATCACAGGGATCTGCGACTGATCGGTTTCCACACTCCACTCTTTCAGCAAAGTAATGCCATCGATATCCGGCATCCAGATATCAAGCAACACAAGATCGGGGCGACGTTCGCGACGCGCCTGGCGTGCGCTATTGCCATTGGCCGCGATGCTGACCGAAAATCCTTCATCCTGCAGAATTTCGCGCACCAGATCGCGAATATCCGGCTCATCATCGACAACAAGAATATGCGGCGCCGTCATCAAACCACCCTCTGTTTTGCATCGCAATCATCCATGCGCGACACCTGCTGTAATGGCAAACGGATAATAAATCGCGCGCCACCATTAGCACCCGGCTCCACCCAGATCACTCCATTATGTTCTTCAACAATTTTCTTGACGATTGCCAACCCCAGACCACTGCCTTTGGGCTTGGTGCTGACATAAGGCTCAAATAGCTTGTCAATCATTTCCGGCGGTACGCCAGGGCCATCATCCTCGATGATCAATTCCGCTGCCTGCAACTCGAGCGTGCGCTGTAAAAGAGTGCGCACCTCAAGCTGTTGCTCAGATTGCTGTGACATGGACTCAATCGCATTCTTGATCAGATTATGCAACAGCTGACGCAAGCGGCCGGCATCCGCCTCTATCGTCGTTAACGCGGGATCCATCAAAGTCCTTATCTGCAATTTGGCGCCTTCGACGCGATAAAGTTCGAGCACATCGTTCACCAAATCATTAATCGCAACCGGCACCAACACCAGTTTGGGAGTACGCGCATACTCGGAAAACTCTTTCACCATCATCTTCATTGACTCAACTTGCTGCACAATGGTGTTAGTGGCTCGATTCAAGACTTCGGCGTCATCGCCGCTCATCATTGGCAAATATTTATGGCGCAGCCGTTCCGCAGACAATTGGATGGGCGTCAATGGATTCTTGATTTCATGCGCCAAGCGCCGCGCCACTTCACCCCATGCCGCATCACGTTGCGCCTGAATCAGATTAGTGATGTCATCAAACACAACCACCACGCCACCCCCTTCTTGCGTCGCCTCTGGCAACACTACACCCCGGCACATCAATACCTGACGCCCTTCCAGTCCAAACAACACCACTTGCTCTTGCCATACTTCGTTATTCTTTCCATTACGATCTTTCAGTAACTCGACGAGTTTCTGCAAATGCTCATGCGCGCGCCCAATTTCTTCGAACTCGCAACCCAGTTGCTCATCAAACTTAACACCCAGGATATGCTCAGCCGCCGAATTTGCGGTGCGCAAGACCCCATCACTGCCAAACGTTAAAACTCCGGACGATAAGTGTTTGAGTACGGTTTCCAGATATGCGCGCTGACTCTCGACATCACGCTGACTGCGTTGCGCCTGTTCTTGAGCACTTGCAATCTTCGCCATCATGGTATTAAAGGATTTCACCAAAAAACCAAGCTCATCATTGGCCAATGACTTGATCGGTAAGCGGCGATTGTAATCGCCGGAGGTTACTGCCCGCGTGCCGATCGCCAGAATCCTGATCGGCGCCACCAATCGCCTGGCGGCGTAAAATGCGGCCCATATCGCAGTAAACAATGACAATATCAAGATCAATGACAGCGTCAGCATAAAACTGAATTTGAGCGGGCCGCGCAAGTAGATCAATCGCTCATATTGCGAATAGGCTTGCTTCACCGAATTGGCCAATACGTCGACACGATCCGGCACCATGAAGAGCGCGTGCACAATGCGTGATGCCGACTTGCCCGAGCGCTGAGGCACATTAACAGCCACCCGTGTAAACAATCCCCGCTGGGGATTGATATCGGGGTCTAACGCCACGTATGTCACGCCTTGCCGCAACTGCGACAAAATCACCGCATTGAGTTCCGTCGGCACCAGAATAGTTGTATCCTGGTTGTCATATGCCAACACCCGACCATATTCGGTCATGACCGATACCTCGGTCGCTCCACTATGCTGCCGCAACTCTTCCAACCTGACGGGCAATAACGCCTGCGGCATCTCGCTTACCGCATCGGCAATGACCTCGGTCTGCCGCAACATGTCTCGCATCCGCCAATCCAACGCCGCGCGGCTCAAATTAAGCGCGTCATCCAGCGCCTTCTCGATCTTGACATCAAACCAGCTATCAATGCCGCGATGAATGAAATTCATCGAGAAGTAATACAAAATCGATGCCGGTACGACCGCCAGCACCACAAAGATGATCACCAACCGCGTGGCAAGCCTGGAACCAGTGGCGTGATTGCGATACTGCCGCACCAAACGCCCGAGATTAACGCCGATCAAGCCCGCCAGAATCACCAGCTCCAGCACGTTGATCAACAGCAATGCAATATACGACTTTCCGAACTGTTCCGAGTTTTGGGTGGCGCTGCTCATCAGATAAAGCGACCCCAACAGCAACCCAAACAGCAGAACCACCGCCGCCGGTCCGTTAATTATGCGCTTAATCACGGCAAAGGCCATTCGAACCACTCACTGCTCAAACTTAAATCACCGGAAACATAGGCCCACAAACGCAATGGCACCGGGAACTCGTCAATATTGATTTTGACGCGGATGCGCCCGCTATAGGCAGATTCCTCGGCCAGCCGTTCGTTACTCAGAAATGGAAAATCATCCAGGGTCGAAATCACCGCCAATGCACTATTGAGATTGGGAAGGCTGTATTCGGTGCCCGCATTGAGATTGCGCACGACATAGCGTTGCGTTAGCTCGTTATACTCAAGCCTGTAGAGCTGTGAAACATGCGCCACATCTTCATCCCAGATGTAACTGCGTTTCTGGAAGGCCTCAACCTCGATTTCAAAAATCAGCGGCACACCCTTGTGCAACGCTTCTTTTAATTTGCCGCTGAGCCGCAGATTAAACCCGGCATCCAGACGTAACACTTGATTGACGACTTTGGTTTTGGCATACAGCACTTCAAAAGATGGGATGCCACTTTCCCCTTCGGCGGACGCCGATGCTTGAGAAGCCAGCAAGACACAACAACACGCCAATACCCGGCAACAAGAAACCAGCCAATGAATTTCGGCTCTAGTGTTCACGCGCTAACGCTTCCGTAAACAGGCATAGTAGAACCCATCCATTCCACCCTCCCCTGGCAGAATTTGACGCCCCACCGCCACGCGGGCGCCCCAAGTCACATCCAGCAACTGCTCGGAGGCATCATCATGCCGCGCCAGAAAGTCTTGCACCTGTTGCCAACCTTCCGCCGGCGCAACCGAACAGGTCGCGTACAACAGCATACCCCCTGATTTGAGCAAGGGCCACAAGGCATCAAGGATGCGTGACTGAATTTGTGCCAAGGCCGCAATATCATCCGCCTTGCGTAGCGATTTGATATCAGGATGACGGCGGATCACCCCCGTTGCCGAACACGGCGCATCGATCAGAATGCGATCAAATCTTAGTCCGTCCCACCATGTGTCTGGCGCTGCTGTGTCTCCCGTCACCAGAGTTGCCGCCAAACCCAACCGTTCCAAGCTCTGACCGACACGTTGCAAACGTCCGCCATCATTATCCAGTGCAACCACTTCACCCACCGCCGGCTGACACTCCAGAATATGCGCCGTCTTGCCACCTGGCGCTGCGCACGCATCCAATATCCGCTCACCCGGTTGCGCATTCAGCAATAGCGCCGCCAATTGCGCCGCCTCGTCTTGCACCGAAACACCACCCTCATTAAATCCGGGCAATCGCTGCACATCGACGGGCTTCGCCAGCACAACACCATCTTCACTGTGAACACACGGGGTAGCGTCGACTCCCGCCTGTTGCAGACTCGCCAGGTATTCCGCGCGCGAATTTTTACGCCGATTCACGCGCAAAACCATCGGCGGCCGTTGATTGTTCGCGTCTGCGATAGCTTGCCAATGCTCTGGATACGCTGTCTGCAACATCTTCAGCAGCCAGGCGGGATGCGCATACCGGGCGCCAGAATTGCCTTCAACCTTCGCCTGTAATGCCTCGCGTTGCCGCTGATAATTGCGCAACACGGCGTTCATCAAACCACGCGCCCACTCTTTTTTCAGCAAAGCGGTCGCCGATACCGTTGCCGACACTGAGGCATGCGCGGGCACACGCATATACTCCAACTGATAAACACCGAGCAACAGCAAGGCCTGCACATCGGCATCCCGCTCCTTTAATGGATTCTGCAGCAATTGTTTAACAAAAAATTCAAGCCGCCAGCGCCAACGCAATACCCCATACACCATTTCCTGCAACAAGGCCGCATCTTTAGCCTCAACCCGTGCCTGCCAACGCGGCATGACCATGCTCAATGACTGCCCTTCGACGATCACCTCAACGATTGCGCGCGCAGCAGCAACACGCACATCCATAACTGCGCTCAAGCGTCTGGCCTCAAAGACTCAAACCGCTGACCAATACTGCGCAACTCGGGACGTGCATTGATCAGATCGCCCACCGCCAACGGCTTAGCGCCCGGAAACTGCAAACTCAGCAGCCGTAACACACCATCACCAGTGGCAACATCGATACCTTGTTTGCTGGCTGCAACGATAGAACCTGGCTCAGCCTGTGTACGTTCCGGCAATGCCTGCGCTTGCCACACGCGCACTGTTTCTCCGCCAAACACACTTTGCGCCACCGGCCAGGGATTAAATGCCCGCACCTGACGCTCCAACGACAAAGCCGCCTGCGACCAATCCAGCGCCGCTTCCTCTTTGCTCAACTTGTGGGCGTAACAGGCAAGACCGTCATCCTGGACCTCGGGCTGCAATGTGCCACACTGCAATTGCACTAGCGCTTCTGTCATCGCCGCAGCGCCAATTTTCGCCAGACGATCATGCAACGTCTGCGCAGTATCATTCGCTTCAATCGCGCACTGCTGTTTCAACAACATCGCCCCGGTATCCAGACCGACATCCATTTGCATAATCGTAACGCCAGTTTCCTGATCACCCGCCAGGATTGCGCGCTGGATCGGTGCCGCACCACGCCAACGCGGCAGCAGCGAGGCATGGATATTGATACATCCCAAACGCGGAATCTCGAGCACCGCCTTCGGCAACAACAAACCGTAGGCCACCACAATCATTAAATCGGGCTGCAATGCCCGTAACGCCGCCTGCTCGCCCGCATCTTTAAGTGTCAACGGTTGCCGTACTTCCAGGTGACGTGCTAACGCCAGTTCCTTCACCGGACTTGGCGTCAATTTGCGGCCACGCCCTGCAGGACGATCGGGTTGCGTATAAACGGCAAGAATGAAATGTGGGGTAGCGATTAAGGCGCGCAACGCCTCGGCGGCAAATTCAGGTGTTCCTGCGAACACCACCTTCAATGGGTTATCAGCCATGATTCCTTTGCCTGTGCGTTACAGATTGTGACGACGCTGCTTTTCCAGCTTTTTGCGAATGCGTTGCCGCTTGATTTCGGAGAGATAATCGACGAATAACTTGCCATCGAGATGATCGATTTCATGCTGAATGCACACCGCCTCCAGCCCGTTGGCCTCCATCTCAAATGGATTCCCTTCGCGGTCCAGCGCCTTGACCTTGATCCACTGCGCACGTTGAACGGCTTCATAGATGCCCGGCACCGACAGACAACCTTCGTCCATCTCTTCTGTGCCACTGCTCTGGATGATCTCGGGATTGATCAGCGCCAGCGGTGCGTTCGCCTCCTCCGAGATATCGACCACGATTACCCGCTTAAAAACATTGACCTGGGGCGCCGCCAGGCCGATGCCCGGCGCCTGATACATGGTCTCAAACATATCCTTAATGAGGACGTGGATTTCAGTATCCACCGTAGCCACTGGCTGTGACCGGGTTCGCAACCGTGGATCTGGAAAATGGAGAATTGGAAGAATTGCCATAGCATCCCATTAACTATTTGGCCCAACGGCCGATTATACTGCTGAATTGCAGTGGTGACACCCGCGCCGGGAAACGTGTTCCCGCCCGCCACCCGCCCTGCACAACCACTGGCAAAAAGGATTCGCCCATGTGCATCAAACGCACCCTCTTGGCAATGATCATCAGCTTGGGCCTGAACGGACAGCTACTGGCCGAAGAACTTGAACTCAACCCCGACCACCCAACCCGCTACGTGGTCGTCAAAGGGGATACCTTATGGGAAATCTCCGCCAAGTTCCTGCGCGACCCATGGCGCTGGCCAGAACTCTGGAACCTCAACCCAGCCATCAATAACCCGCATCTGATTTACCCTGGCGATGCCATCTCGCTGGTATTCAGAGAGGGAAAACCGACACTGGAAATTGAGCGAGGCCAGCAAGTCGTCAAGCTATCGCCCGAACCGGCTCCAGCCAGCGCGACCCAAACCGTCAAACTCTCACCCACGGCCCACGCCACACCACTGACCCAGGCCATTCCGACCGTCGCCTCTGATGTCATCCGCCAGTTTCTCGGCCGACCCCGCGTACTGAGCAAAGAAGCCATCGATAATGCTGGCTATCTCGCCGCCGCCGAAGAAGGCCGCCTGATCAGCGGCAGCGGCACCAAAGTCTTCGCCCGCAACCTGGCCGCAACCGACAACAACAATTTCGCCGTCTATCACATCGGCCAACCCTACTTTGACCCCAACAACAAACGCCGCGTCCTCGGTTATGAGGCCCTGCATGTCGCCGACCTCACCCTGCTTGAGCCTGGCGACCCCAGCACCCTCAGAATCAGCAAGGCCGTTAGAGGGGAAATCGTCTCCATTCTCGACGGCCTCTGGCGCGCCGGACAATATCAATCGGTCGTCATCAATAAAGGCAGCAAAGATGGCCTCGAAGCCGGCCATGTGCTCGCCGTCTATCAATCCGGCCTCACCGTGCGTGACAAAGATGCCAGCCGCCGAGGCAGCAGCGACCTCACCCTGCCCGACAATCGCGCTGGGCTAGTGATGGTTTACCGCAGTTTTGACAATGTCAGTTACGCCCTGATCATGAATGCCGTCCGTGATATTCGGGCGAATGACAGCGTGACCAATCCATAATTAATAAAGTAACTCTCCTCAGGGCAGGCGCCGAGGGTGTCTGCCCTTTTATATTTGCTGTTTTCCCTTTACCCTTGGCGCATGTTCACCCGCTTCCCCGAATCAGAACGCGCACTCGCCGCCTGGCTGACGCTGCGCCGTACCCCCGGCATTGGCACGGTACGTTTTCTCAATCTGCTCGATCAATTCGAGCAGCCCCTGGCCGTGTTCGACGCTGTCGCCTGCCGCACACCGCTCGGCCTGCCGCAGGATACCCTCGCCGCCTTGCGCAACCCGGACTGGACGGGGGTAGACACCGATCTGGCCTGGCTGCGCAAAGATGCGACACGCCACATCCTCACCCTGCATGATCCACGCTACCCGGCACTGCTTAGAAATCAGCGACCCGCCGCCGCTGTTGTTCGTGATCGGCAACCCCGATCTCTTACAGCAATCGCAGCTGGCCATGGTCGGCAGCCGCAACCCCAGCGTCGATGGCCGCGAAAACGCCCAAGCCTTTGCTCGCGAGCTGGTCAATCAAGGGCTGGTGATCACCAGTGGCCTGGCCCTGGGCATCGATGCCGCGGCCCATCAGGGGGCGCTGGCCGGGGATGGCCTCACCATCGCCGTCACCGGCACCGGACTGGACCGGGTTTACCCGGCCCGCCACCGTGCCCTGGCCAAAGAGATTGCTGCCCGTGGCGCCCTAGTCTCGGAATTCCCGATTGGCACCCCGGCGTTGGCCGAAAATTTTCCGCGTCGCAACCGCATTATCAGCGGCCTGAGCCTGGGCACCCTGGTGGTCGAGGCGGCCCCGCAAAGCGGCTCCCTGATCACTGCCCGCCTCGCCGCCGAACAAGGGCGCGAGGTCTTCGCCATCCCCGGCTCGATCCACAATCCGCTGGCGCGGGGCTGCCATCAATTGATCCGCCAAGGCGCGAAACTGGTCGAATCCGTGGCTGACATCCTCGAGGAAATCCATGTAACCTATGCGCCAAAAGCCAGCGTTACCCAGGATAATAGCCAAACCACCCCCGATCTCGATGACAACTCGCTGATTTTGTGGTCAAATCTCGGCAGCGCTCCGACCTCGGTCGACACCCTGGTCTCACGCAGCCAATTGACGACAGAACAGGTTTCCTCCATTCTGTTAATAATGGAACTGCAAGGATGGGTCACCAGCGCTCCGGGCGGAATGTATTTGCGAGTAGATAGATAAGGCATTCAATGAAAGAAAACGTGCTCGATATATTGATGTACATGTTCGAACACTGCATGGACAGCGAGACAGGGATATTGCCGGACGAAGATGCGTTACGCGATCATCTCGACGACGCTGGCTTCCAGCATCGTGACATCGACAAGGCCTTTGCCTGGCTGGAAGGTTTGGCCGCGGCACGCGACAACTCGTTTTTTAACGCCGACTCTACCGCCATTCCGCCATTTCGTGTTTTTTCCACTCAGGAAACTGCACGGCTGGACGCCGAGTGCCGTGGTTTTCTGATGTTTATGGAACAGTCAGGCGTGCTGGATCCGATCAGCCGGGAATTGGTCATTGATCGCGCCATGGCATTGGAAACACCAGAGATCGATCTTACTCAACTCAAGTGGGTTATCCTGATGGTATTGCTCAATCAACCCGGTCAGGAATCAGCCTTTGCCTGGCTCGAAGACCTGGTCTTCGACGAGGCGCCCGGTCAAATCCACTGATTTTCCTTGCATAGATTAAGCGGCACCACTGGACGAACAGGACAGGCGGTCTAAACTCTGCGATGTTCTGACCGCTATCTGTTCGCAAGCAGCCTAATTCGGATCTGATAATTAAATCATGAGCAAAAACCTCGTCATCGTCGAATCGCCTGCCAAGGCTAAGACCATCAAAAAATATCTCGGCAAGGACTTTGACGTCATGGCGTCTTATGGTCATGTCCGCGATTTAAAGCCGAAAGAAGGCGCCGTCGACACTGACAACGACTTCGCCATGAAGTATCAGCTGATCGAAAAAAACAAAAAACATATCGACGCCATTGCCGAGTCCGTCAAGGACGCTGACACGCTCTTTCTCGCAACTGACCCTGATCGCGAAGGCGAGGCCATTTCCTGGCATATCTGTGAACATCTGCGCGAAAAAAAGCTGCTGAAAAACAAACTCGTCAAGCGCGTCGTGTTTCATGAAATCACCAAACGCGCGATTCAGGCGGCGATCGAGAATCCACGTGACATATCGCAAGATTTAGTCGATGCGCAACAGGCGCGCCGGGCACTGGATTATCTGGTTGGCTTCAATCTTTCGCCGCTGCTCTGGAAAAAGATCCGGCGCGGCTTGTCCGCCGGCCGCGTGCAAAGCCCGGCCCTGCGCATGATCGTCGAGCGCGAGGAAGAAATCGAAAAGTTTGTTGCCCGTGAATATTGGACCCTGGAGGCCGAGCTGCGCAAAGGTCGTGCGGCAAAGTTTAACGGCAAATTGATTCAGTTCCAGGGCGAGAAACTCACGCAATTCAGCGTTGAAGCCGAGACCCGCGCCACTGAGATCAAGACTATCATCGAACGTGACTCCAAAGGCACGCTCAAAGTCGTCAAGATCGACAAGAAACAACGCAAGCGCAATCCAACACCGCCGTTTATTACCTCGACCCTGCAACAGGAAGCCTCGCGCAAGCTGGGTTACACCGCTCAACGTACCATGCGTCTGGCGCAACAACTGTATGAAGGTATCGACACCGGCAGCGGCGCCGTCGGCTTGATCAGCTACATGCGTACCGACTCGGTGAATCTGGCGCAGGAAGCCATTGCCGAAATCCGCGATTACATCAAGGAACGTTATGGCGCGGAAAATCTGCCGGATGAGCCCAACGTTTATAAAACAAAATCCAAGAACGCGCAGGAAGCGCACGAGGCGATTCGGCCGACGGCAGTCACACGCGACCCTGCTTCGCTGGCGTCATATTTGAACAAGGATCAGCTCAAGCTTTATGAGCTGATCTGGAAACGCACCGTCGCCTGCCAGATGATTCATGCCACGCTCGACACGGTAGCGGTCGATCTTACCGCGGGCAGCGAAGACAATCTATTCCGCGCCAACGGCTCCACCGTGGTCAAACCCGGTTTCATGACGGTTTACCAGGAAGACGCCGACGACTCCAAACCCGCCGACGATGAAGATGAACGCATTCTGCCACCCTTGGAAGTCGGCGATGAAATTAAATTGGTCGAATTGCTTGCCAATCAGCACTTCACCGAGCCACCACCGCGCTACACCGAAGCCAGTCTGGTCAAGGCGCTGGAAGAACACGGCATCGGCCGCCCTTCGACTTATGCCTCGATCATCTCTACGTTGCAGCAACGCGAATATGTCGATCTCGACAAGCGGCGTTTTACACCGACCGATGTTGGCCGCATCGTCAATAAATTTCTGACCGACTATTTCACACAATATGTCGATTATGATTTCACGGCGCGGCTTGAAGATGAGCTGGATGCGGTATCGCGCGGCGAAGCCGAGTGGAAACCATTATTGGCCACGTTCTGGGGGCCCTTTAAAAAGCTGGTCGATGACACCGAAACCAATGTCAGTCGCCAGGATGTGACGCACGAAGCGCTCGATGAGGCCTGTCCGAAATGCGGCAAACCGCTGTCGATACGCCTCGGTCGTCGCGGCCGTTTTGTCGGTTGCACCGGTTTCCCCGAGTGCGACTACACGCGCAGCATGGACGATCAGCCGGGCGAAACGCCGCAAATCGAAGTCATCGAAGGCCGTACGTGCCCGAAATGCGACGCGCCGCTCATCATCCGCAGCGGCCGTTATGGCAAATTCATCGGCTGCTCCGGTTATCCGAATTGCAAGTACATTGAACCACTGGAAAAACCCAAAGACACCGGCGTGATCTGCCCCGAATGCAAAGAGGGGTCAATGGTGTCGCGCAAATCGCGCTATGGCAAAATCTTCTATTCCTGCTCGCGCTATCCGGATTGCAAATACGCCGTCTGGAATGAGCCCGTGAATGAAGCTTGCCCGTCGTGCAAGTGGCCGATCATGACCATCAAAATCACCAAACGCCGTGGCACGGAGAAGGTCTGCCCGCAGAAGGAATGCGGTCATAGCATTGAGATTGAGCCGCCAGAACCCAAAAAGACTTGAGGCTACTCAGCAGCGTCTTCGGCTAAATTCTCAACGGCATGCTTGATCATGGCCGCCTCCACGACAGCGCGTGTGAGGTGCGGCGCGAACAATTCGATGAAGTCATACAAATAGCCGCGCAGATAGGCGCCACGCCGGATACCGATCCGGGTGGTGCTTGGCTCGAACAAATGCGCGGCATCGATGGCACGCAAATTTTGATCGCGCGCCGGATCAAAGGCCATCTTCGCTAAAATGCCTATCCCCAAACCCAGTTCAACGTAAGTTTTGATGACATCCGAGTCGATAGCGGTAAGCACGACATTGGGCTGCAACCCTGCCTGCTCGAAGGCGCGGTTGATTTTAGAGCGCCCGGCAACGGTAGGATCGTAAGTCACGATCGGATACTTGGCGATCGCCTCCAGCGTCAACGGCGTCACACTCAACAACGGATGTTCAGGCGGACATACCACGCAACGATTCCATTCATAACAGGGCAGGGTCACCAGCTGAGAAACTTCTTCCAGCGCCTCGGTCGCGATCGCCAGATCCACGGCACCGCTGGCGGCGAGTTCAGCCACATGGCCAGGACTGCCTTGATGCAACTCCAGTCGCACTTCGGGAAAACGTTGTTTAAACGCCGTCACCGCCAGCGGCAGCGCATACCGCGCCTGGGTATGGGTGGTGGCCACTGACAAACGACCACTGCTCTGACTGGAATATTCGCCGCTGATTTTTTTGATGTTTTCGACTTCACGCAACACCTGCTCCGCCATCTCCAGGATCGCCCGGCCGGGTTCGGTGACTCCCACCAGCCGCTTGCCATTGCGCTCGAAAATTTGGACGTTGAGCTCATCTTCCAGCAGCCGGATCTGACTACTCACACCCGGTTGCGCGGTATGCAGCGCCTCAGCCGCCGCCGAGACATTCATTCCCCGCCGCGCAACCTCGCGGATATAAAGTAATTGCTGTAGCTTCATGGCCCCTTATAAAACTATCTGCTAACGATAATTTAGTATATCGCCAAACATGATAATTGGTAGGGGCGATTGTTTGGGCGATTCACGAATCGCCCCTATTTTTTCAAATCCTCAACCCGCTGCTTGGCCGCCGCCACCGCCGCCTCCAATTGTTTGATGCGTTCGAAATAGCTGGGCAACAACCGCGTGCCCGTCGAAATGCGCTGTACCTCACCCGCCTGTGGCTCATGCCCTGCTGCCAACGCTTGCTCCGCCGCCCGCAGCGCTTCCTCCGCCTCATTCAACTCCAGTTGCGACTGCTCTCGTTGCTGACGTTGAGCGTCCAGCGCCTGCCCCAACGCCTCGGAGCGCTGTAGTTGCCGCTGCAACACGGCCGGATCCTGCACGATTACCTGCTGTGGTGTAGGGACGTCCATCGCTTCGCCCTTGATCCCGGCAGGCGGCGGTTGCGAGGAAAAGGTGACCGAGCCATCTTCCGCCACCCAGCGATAAATACGCGCCTCTTCCGCGGAAACAACGGTCGTCGCGGAGCAAACAAGGCAAACCATCAGTATCTGGGATATCTGGCGCATAACGATAATGATCATACTATGTCTCACCCTGGACACACACCCAGCGTTGACAATTGTCGACTCAATCAGTGAAGAATACAACTACAAAAAGTAGTGCTATAATGATTCTGGTTCAATTATCCCGGGGGGGACCTAACCATGGCTGTATCAAAGCTCCATATCGAAGACCAACCTGCCAAATTGACTTGGCGTGAGATTCGGGAACGAATCGAGCAAGCCGGCGTGAGTGATGCCGATGAAATTGATTGTATCGAAATCTCGTGGGGTACGCTCGACCAACTCTCATTCACCAAAGACCAGGATTTCGGCTGGCAAATCCGCCAAAGCTGCTAATCCCGGCGTCTGCACGACCTTACCCCCCAATCCGGCATCGCTGGATTGGGGGTTTGTGTTTCATATCCTCATTATCAATATTCTTGAATGTTCGCCATCCTGGTCTATACATAATGTTGCAGCCTGAATGAACAGGCCGCAATTCATCACTGCAGTGATCTCTTCAACTTGTATCGGCTCTGGTATACAGGGGGATAGCATGACGCCACCGCATCAAAAGAAAGAGTTGTACCCGCGAAAAGATACCATCCAGGTATTGATGGGAATCCCGGTAGTCATGACGGTCGCGGTTATTATTGCCAATTTCGCTACATCATACGCGGGGCTGTAACGCCCGCAATCCCAGGTCATCCCAATCAACCACCGCCGGGACATCGACCCCGGCGGTTTTTTTGAGCCCGCGTTGCCACACGCCTAAAGTTGAGCAATAGACTACCGATATATTGGGTGGAACTCTTGTGAATATCACTAGATATAGGGGTCATCGCCCCCTCAACCGAAGGAGTCCATCCATGCTGAGCTATGTCTACCGCCTTGCCTCCGACTTCCAGCGCAACCACGGCTATTGGCCTAATCGGCTTTATCTCAACACCGAACATTTCCAGCATTGGCAAAACGAGGTCGGCGACAGCGATTCCTTCGCTGAATTGACCCGGCGCCTGGCAATGGACGTGGTCATTTCGACGGATGCATTACACCCGCATGTGGCTTGGCTGCCGGAACAGCAACGTTACGCGAGCTAAAAAGTAAGTGCTGCAACGCAGGCAGGGATGCCTGAAATTTTATCGATTAAAACGAGATACGATTCGCCAACAGGTATTTCATATTCACGCTCTGACCACTGCCATCGGTTTCATTGATCTGCTGCAACCAGAACACGGTAATCACGCCACTGCTATCGATCACCATACTCGCCGATCCACCGCTGTTGGGATCGACTGAGCCTGAACCATTGGGACGATTGTATCTGCCATCGACACGCCTCACGCCAAGCCAACTAAACGTATCGTGATGATTCACCAGCAGGTGTTGCACGCCTGTGCTGTCGCTTTGCTGCCACAGTAGCGTGATCTTGCGCGTTGCCGCGGCCATCACACTGATGGGGGAAGTGACGCCGCTATCACTCAGATCCTCAACTGCGGTTCTGCCCTGCCAAGCGCTGGATGCCACAAGATAACGATTGGCCCACAGATCAATTTGCCCCGTGGCATTCACCTGCTGGAGCCAATAAACAGTAACATTACCTGCGCTATCGACGAGCGCGTAAGGATTGGTGGCCTCCCCTGCTGGGGAACTCTGGCTCAATTTCGTAGGCACATCCCAACTCCCAGCATTGGTCTTGCGGCTCACCCACAAATCGTCCTTGGTACCACTGCCGCTGCTCTGCGGCCAGACGGCGGTGAGCGTACCCGTGCTGTCAGCCGCCACTTCCGCCAGACCGGCGCTGGTCGTTTGACTATCCAAGGCCACTGCCGCCTGCAACACCGGCGCCACTTCGCGCGCCCAGAGATCATTGGCCGTTCCGTTATATTGAGTCCAGAAGACAAAGGCTTTGTTGGCTGCACCTAGCTTTATCGTAGGGTTGCTCACGTCTCCATTGCTGACTTCAAGCGTTGCGGCGGCGGCCCAAGCGCCGCCGAAGGTGAAACGCGCGTACCACAAGTTGAAATAGGCCGCGCCATCATACTGTCGCCAAGCCACGGTTACGTTGCCTGCGCCATCAACGGCCATGGTTTCACCTTGCGCATCACCACCCGCACCACTGCTCAACTTAGTGAAGCCAGACCAAGCACCCGCATAACGATTGGCATAAACATCAAACCGCGCATCGGTACTGTCCTTCTGCCGCCAAAGCACGGTGACTACGTTATTTGTAGTGTCTAGCGCCAGCTGCGGACTGTCCACATCATGCTGCGTATTATCATCAAGCTGAGCAATTGTCCCAACGGCACCACAGTTACCATTGGCATCACAACGCCGGCCATATAAATGATAGTTCGCGGTCTGCTGCCCCCACGTCACCGTAATATTATTTCCGGTATCGACGATGGCATTCAGGGCACCGATGAGGCCTGCGGCATTGTCTATGACTGCGGGCGCCGACCACAGGGTTCCGTTATAACGCGTCATCAACACGTCATCGGTACTGCCACCCGAGGCGCTGGCCTGGCTCCAGACAACAGTAACGACATTGTTGCTATCAATCAAAACCTTGAACTGCTGACCTACAGTACCTGATCCGGATTCCAACGATTCCAGCGGTCCCCAAGCACCACTGCTATAACGCCTGGCGAAGAGATTGTTGCGGGTACCATCAGACTGCAGCCAGACCACGGTCACCGCACGGCCATCTGCCGCGCTTGCCACCACCGCCTGATAGGCCCCCACGTCACCAGCGCTACTGCCGCCCAATTCGGCAGTAGCGCCGATCGAGGTGACCGGTGCGGCCACCAAGGACCCGCTCTCTGAAATCACCCCTTTTACCGGCCCGCTCAGGGTATTGTCTTTGGCGTTATTGCCATCCGGCCCGCAGCCAACCACCGCTGCCAGCAGGCACAGCTGGGCGCTGCGTAAGGTTTGTTTCAATAATGGCACTTGCTTAAACATAATCAGTTATTTACCGCTTAACTGTCCTTTTGTCCAGCGAACCCGGGCACAAATCCGTGTATCTGTTAGAATTTCGCGCATGGATGTCTCTCATATACTTAACGGCCTGAATCCCGCTCAACGTGAAGCCGTCTCGGCGCCGCCGGGGCAGCAATTGGTGCTGGCCGGGGCGGGCAGCGGCAAGACCCGGGTGCTGGTGCATCGCATCGCCTGGCTGTTGAGGGTGGAAAATGCCTCGCCCTACAACATCCTGGCGGTGACCTTCACCAACAAGGCGGCGGCTGAGATGCGGGGGCGGATCGAGCAATTGCTGGGAACGCCGATCGGAGGCATGTGGGTCGGCACTTTCCATAATCTGGCCCATCGCTTGTTGCGCGCCCATTGGAAGGACGCGGGCCTGCCGCAACAGTTCCAGATCCTGGATGCCGAGGACCAGCTGCGCCTGATCAAACGCATTATGCGCCAGCTGGAGATCGACGAGTCCAAATGGGCGCCGAAACAGGTGATGTGGTTCATCAATGGCCGCAAGGACGATGGTCAGCGTCCGGCACAAATCACGCCCGCGCCCGATCCTTACACCAAACAGATGATCCGCCTGTATCAGGCCTATGAGGATGCCTGCCGCCAGTCGGGGCTGGTCGATTTCGCCGAGCTGCTGCTGCGCGCATATGAGTTGCTGCGGGACCGGCCGGACATCCTGCATCACTACCGGCAGCGGCTGCGTTATGTGCTGGTCGATGAGTTTCAGGACACCAACACCATTCAATATGCCTGGCTGCGGCTGTTGGCGGGTGATAGCGGCAATCTGTTCGCCGTCGGCGATGACGATCAATCGATTTATGGCTGGCGCGGCGCACGCATCGAAAACATTCATCGCTTCAGCAAGGATTATCCCAAAACTCAGACGATACGCATGGAGCAGAATTACCGCTCGACAGCGACCATCCTCAAGGCCGCGAATGCGCTCATCGCGAACAATAGCGACCGTCTCGGTAAAGAGTTGTGGACAGATGGCGAAGAGGGTGAGCCGCTCCATGTTTATACGGCATTTAATGATCTCGATGAGGCGCGTTTCGTCGCCGAACGCATCCGGCAGTGGGTCGCTGACGGTCATGCGCGACGCGAGGCGGCGATTTTGTATCGCTCCAATGCTCAATCGCGCGTTTTGGAAGAGGCGCTAATTCGTGCCGGGATTCCGTATCGCATTTATGGCGGCCAGCGCTTCTTCGAGCGTCAGGAAATCAAGGATGCATTAGCGTATTTGCGGCTGATCAGCAATCGCAGCGATGACGCCTCGTTCGAGCGCGTAATCAACACGCCGACGCGCGGCATCGGTGAACGCAGCGTCGTCCTGATGCGTGAATACGCGCGTCAGCACGGCATCGGCATGTGGCAGGCATTACTGACGATTATCAATGACAATGCCCTGCCTGCGCGCGCACTCAGCGCGTTGCAAAATTTCGTCGCACTGATCGAAAAAATGGCGCTCGACACGCTGGGGCTTACTCTTGCGGAGCAAGTCGATCACGTCACGGCCAGTAGTGGCCTGCTCGATCACTATCGCAAGGAAAAAGGCGAAAAGGGTCAGGCGCGCATCGAGAATCTGGAAGAATTGATCAACGCCGCGCGTGAGTTTGAATATGACGTAGCGGCCGAGGAGAACGAGCTTGATCCGTTGTCCGCGTTTCTTTCTCATGCCGCGCTGGAAGCGGGCGATACCCAAGGCGATCCATGGGAAGATTGCGTGCAACTGATGACCCTGCATTCGGCCAAGGGCCTGGAGTTTCCGCTGGTATTTATTTGCGGCGTGGAAGAGGGCTTGTTCCCGCATCAAATGTCGATGGATGAACCGGGCCGCCTCGAAGAAGAGCGACGCTTGTGTTACGTCGGCATTACTCGCGCCCGACAACTGTTATATTTAACACACGCCGAACAACGACGACTGCATGGCCAGGAGCATCATTCTCTGCCATCGCGTTTTATCCGGGAAATTCCGGCCACGTTATTGCTGGATGTCCGACCCAAAGCGCGTATTACCCGCCCGGTGCGCGACTGGAACGACGATGACGATGAATTGAACGCCGATGGTTTGCGCCTGGGGCAACGGGTATTGCACTCCAAATTCGGCGAGGGAGTGGTACTGGATTGCGAGGGCCGCGGTTCCAACGCCCGGGTTCAGGTTAACTTCAATAGCGTAGGCACCAAGTGGTTGGTGGCGGCCTATGCCAACCTGGTGGCATGTTAATCACGCTGGGATCGCGGGCTTCCAACCCGCAAAGTGGCCGAGATGGCCGCGCTCCCGATTTTTGCTATTCTATGCCCCCTTTTGCTGGTACATCGCATGTCGCTATTTTCCCGTAAACGAAAAAAATCTGGCCCGCTGGGCCGATTATTGCGTTGGACTATCATACTCATCGTGTTCGGCATTGCGCTGGATGCCATTTATCTCGCCGTAATCTGGCCTGACTGGACCAAATTCGCCGGCGGCGCCATCCCAAAATCGAACTTTATCGAGCGCTATGAAGCCAGACAAGCAGACGATAGCGAGCTGCCACAACTGCGCTGGAAACCGGTGCCGATTTCTCAGATCTCCAAAGCCGTGCGCCGTACCGTGATCGTAGCCGAGGATTCGCGCTTTTATACACACGAAGGCATTGACACCGAAGCGGTACGTGAAGCGATTGAGTACAACTGGGAACACAAGAAACTGCGCTTTGGCGCCAGCACCTTGTCGCAACAAACGGCGAGAAACATGTTCCTGAGCGGCAGTCGCAATCCATTGCGTAAACTCAATGAAGTGATTCTGACCTATGCCATGGAAGAACACTTGAGCAAGCGGCGGATTCTCGAACTTTATCTTAACGTCGCCGAATTCGGGCAAGGGATTTACGGCGTTGAAGCCGCCGCCCACTATTACTACGGGATACCGGCAAGTGCATTATCGCAGCAACAGGCGATAGAACTTGCGGCCACGCTGCCGTCGCCCGTCAAGAACAATCCCAAGACCCGCACCAAATTTTTCAGAAAAAAATGCTCGATCATTAGCGGGCATCTAAATACGGGCAAACCCAGCGGCGCGCCGGCAATAACGCCTGCGCCACAGAAAAGCGCACCCATAACCGCGCCCGAGGCCATCGCACCGCCGGTCACCGCGCCGGCACCGGCATCACCTGAAGCCACGCCTGAGACGCAGATTCCTGTGACACCTTGAAATTGCCAGCCGGGGACGACTGGGCTAGTATCGACGTACGAAAAACCATTCACCACAGAGGCACAGAGGCACAGAGATTATCGTGGCAAGGGGTTGACCGAAATAACTTAACAAACCACATAGGACACTTTCTATCATCTCTGTGAACTCTGTGCCTCTGTGGTAAACAATCAATCAAGAGGGATTTCCCATGAAACGCCGCGATTTTCTTAAGAGTGCCGCTGGAGCTGGATTGTTGGCCGCTGGCACCGCCGCCAGCGCCCCCGCCATTGCTGCCGGGAAAAAATTCAACTGGAAACTGGTCACCACCTGGCCGCCAAATTTCCCAATCTTTCAGGAAGGCGTTGAACGTTTCGCCAAGGATATCGAGCAAATGAGCGGTCGCACGCTCCGGATCAGCGTCTTTGCCGGCGGAGAACTGGTACCCCCGATGCAAACGTTCGATGCCGTCTCACAGGGCACGGTACAAATGGGTCACGGTGCCGCCTATTACTGGGCGGGTAAAATCCCTGCCGCGCAATTATTCACCGCCGTCCCCTTTGGTATGAACGCTCAAGGCATGCACGCTTGGTTGTATCATGGCGGCGGACTCGGTTTGTGGCGCGAACTGTATAAACCCTTCAACCTGATTCCGTTCCCCATGGGCAACACCGGCGTCCAGATGGGCGGGTGGTTTCGCAAGAAAATCAATTCCGTTGCCGACCTCAAGGGCCTCAAGATGCGCATCCCGGGCCTCGGCGGCAAAGTGATGGCCAAAGCGGGCGTCAATCCTGTGCTGCTGCCGGGCGGCGAAATCTACACCGCGCTTGAGCGCGGCACCATCGACGCTACCGAATGGGTCGGCCCGTTTCATGATGAACGTCTCGGCCTGCATCGTGCTGCCAGATATTATTACTATCCCGGCTGGCAGGAACCCGGCCCGGTGCTGGAGTTGATCTGTAATTTGAAGGCCTGGAATGAGTTGCCAAAAGAATTGCAGATCATGGTCGAAACTGCGGCAGCGGCCGCCACCACCTGGATGCTGGCCGAATTTGAAGCCAAAAATTTGCAGGCGCTGCAAGAATTGAAACAGAAGCACAAGATCGAAGTTCTGGAATTCCCAGCCGATATTTTGAAAAAACTTAAGCAGCTCACTGCTGAAACGCTGGAAGAAGAGGCGAAAAAAGACCCGTCATTCAAACAGGTACTGCAAGCCTATCGCGCCTTCAGCGCCAGCCATGATGCCTGGAATGATATTTCAGAGGGCGCCTACACCCGTGCCTTGAAACTGTAGTACCACTAAAAAAACATTAGGCAAAAAATATCCAATCGAGGGGAAGAAGATGAAACCATCCTACACACTCGCCTGCATTAGCGGGCTTTTTTGCTTGACCTCAATTCAGACTGCGAATGCCGATTTGAAATGGCTCATTCGTGGCGGCATCGATCTTGGCGGGGACGAGCTGGCCCACGCCTATTTCACCAACGGCAACGATGACAAAATTAATGCCGGAGAAATGCTGAGCGTTGCTGCTGGCGGAATTTATAGCACCACGCCGTTTACACAACCAGGACTGGAAACCGAAGTGGCCATCGGCTGGAAATTCGATACCATCAGTGGCAAGAACGGCAATATCAATTGGAATCGTTACCCGCTTGAAGTGCTTGAATTTTACCGCACCGGCACTTGGCGTTTTGGCGGCGGCCTTACCTATCACATGAATCCCAAGCTCACGAGCGATGGTGTTGCCGCCAGCCTTGGCACCGTGAGTTTTGATGATGCGCTGGGTGTGATCGGTGAAATCGATTATCTGACGGATACCGGCCTGATGATTGGCGGCCGGGTCACATTGATCGATTATAAAGCGCGTAATCAGACCGCTAACGGTAATAGTATCGGCGTGAGTGTGGGCTATCGCTTTTAGGGGGTCAAATATTATTGGCCAACGGCGTCTCGCCCTTGGCCCTTCTACCGAAGTGTCGCCTTTTTCAGCTTGATCACCCACCTGCTATCTGCAAGCATCCCCCGCACAGAAAGTTAATTTCCAGACTTGTGACTCACTGCGCGAACGGAACGCGACCCCCGACACTGGCTACGCTCAGGGGTGGCCAAACCACGCCGATATGTTTAGCGGTTGTTTTCTTAACTTGAGGATTTTTACGATGCGTATGACACGACTGGCCGCCGGAATTCAATTCGCCCTGTTTCTGAGCGCCTCCTCCCTGGTACACGCCGCTGGCGCTCCAACCTTCGCCGCCCACCGTCTGCTGGTGCAACCCGCCACCGGCGTCGATGCCAACCAGTTGAGCCAGGTATTGACCCTGCACGGTGCCAAGTCGACCAAGGTCATTCCGCAAATCAATGTCCACGTCGTTGAGCTTCCGGCCCAGGCGGATGAGCGTGCCGTTGCGGCACTGCTGGCACATAACCCCAAGGTTAAATTCGCCGAGCTGGACGCTTTGCAGCCGCCGCAACTTACGGCCAATGACACTTATTATTCAATCGCCTGGCACCTGCCCAAGATTCAAGCGCCACTGGCCTGGGATAGCTCTCTGGGCGCCAACGTTACAGTCGCCATTGTCGATACCGGCGTCCAGGCGGCTCATCCGGATCTGGCGGGCAAGGTATTGTCCGGCTGGAACGTTGTCAGTAACAGCACCGATAGTTCCGATCCCGTAGGTCATGGTACGGGGGTTGCGGGCACGGTGGGGGCTGCCAGCAACAATGCCAAGGGCGTCACTTCCGTCGCCTGGAACGCGATGCTGCTGCCGGTGCGCGTGTCTAATTTGGCCGATGGTTCGGCCTACACCAGTGACATCGCCAACGGCGTGGTGTGGGCTGCCGACCACGGCGCCCGTGTGGCGAATGTCAGTTACGGTGTCTCGGGCAGCGCGACGGTACAAAGCGCCGGCCAGTACATGCACGGCAAGGGCGGCGTGATTGCCGTCTCCGCTGGCAATGGCGGCGTTTATGATGCGACTACACCCAGTGACGCCCTCCTGTCCGTGGGCGCCACTGACAGCAACGATATCATCGCCAGCTTCTCTACCTCTGGCAGCTTCGTCGATTTATCCGCCCCTGGCGTCAACATTCCTTCGACCAACAACGCTGGCAGTTACAGCTACTGGTCCGGCACGTCGTTCTCCAGCCCGGTCGTGGCGGGGGTCGCTGCTTTGGTGCTGGCCGCCAATCCGGCCTTGTCGCCGGCACAGGTTGATAACATCCTGATCACCACCGCTGACGATCTGGGCGCCGTCGGATATGACATGTATTACGGCGCCGGTCGCGTCAACGCCGCCAAGGCCGTGCAAACCGCGCTTAATACAACGGCCGCCGACGGCCAGGCCCCAATTGCAGCCATCACTACCCCCGGTGCTGGCAGCACAGTGGCCGGACTCACTACGGTGAGCATCAGCGCCAGTGACAACGTCGGCGTCAGCAAGGTCGATTTGTTCATCAATGGCTCGTTGTGGGCCACCGATGCCAGCGCCCCCTATGACATCGCCTGGGACAGCAGCCTGACGGCCAATGGCAGCACCACTCTACAAGCCTACGCCTGGGACGCCGCCGGCAACCGCGGCCAGTCACAGAGCATCAGTATCACCGTCTCCAATCAGGCGGCTGCGCCGGATACGCTGGCACCGACCGTCGGCTTCCTCTCGCCCGCCAATGGCGCCAAGGTCAGCGGCACGGTCACGATTAAAGCAGGCGCCAGTGACAACCTGGGCGTCACCCAGCTCACCCTGGCCATTGATGGCAACGCGATGGCCGCCACCACCTCCGGCAGCCTGAGCTACAGCTGGAACACCCGCCGGGTCGCCGCAGGCAGCCATCTCCTGACCGCCACCGCCAAAGACGCCGCTGGCAATACCACGACCACCAGCATCAGCGTCACCAAGTAAGCGGATACCACTCCATAAACCTCGCAAGGCCGGGTTAACCCGGCCTTTTTGTGTCGGAAATCTTTACACTTTTGTATGGTCATTGTTTTACATGTGTATAACGCCTTGATTTATATAGACCTGAACCTCAGGCATAGACCTTGCATCTGTTATGGGTAATAGATGAAATTAACCCAGGAGATAAGTTTATGAAATTCACCAAAATACACACCGTTGCTTTGATGGCGGGATTAGCGGGGCTAACAGGGGTAGCAAGCGCCTCTGTGATCACCCACACCGACAGCTACGGTGTGAAATGGACCCTTTCCAGCGATGGCGTCAACTATGGGAACATCGCGGCGCCAGTCTACAACGTGATCGTGCTCGCGGACACAACAGCCTTTAGCACAAGCAGCTTTACCAATACCAATGCCTATATCAATGCTGTCACTGTTCAGGCCGAGACCCAAGTCACCAGTGGCGCCGTGAGCGGTCTGGGAGGAAGCTGGACAAACGTGATCGGCGGACAAGATCAAGGGGGCTGTACTAACAACGGCGGCGCTTCGGGCTTCGACTGTGCATACTTTACTGCTGGCAACAATCCAATCACCGCCCCTGGGGTGTTAATGAGCGATAACGGCGCGTCGCTGGAATGGCTGTTCGCGTTGAGCTTCGCCTCTGGCACCACCATTGATCAGGCGCTAAGCGTTCTCGACAATGGTTCGCACTTGAAAGTGGATTATTACGGCTATAAGACCGTTAAAGTCTGTACCGGCCAGGGGCAGAGTAGAACTTGCACGAACACTGAAGAGTATAGTTTCCTCGGTCAGGTGTCCGACAACGTGACGATCAATAACACTGGCACGCCTACCCCACCGACAGGCGGCGGCAACCCGATCCCTGAACCAGAAACCCTGGCCCTGCTGGGCATCGGTCTGCTGGGCATGGGTACCCGTCTCAAGCGCAAGGCACAGCACTAATATAATACGTTCTAAAGACAAATCATCACTATTTAGGGGCTTGGTATCTGAAGATGCCAAGCCCTTTTCTTTGTTGGGCAGCCTCACCGTTAAAGGCTTTCTCCGAACGTCCGATCTAATAACTTAATGAAACACTAATAATTAGCGTCCAATCCAGGAAAATCAGCAGGTTATGAAAACAGAAGGTGACAATTACCTCTCGGCGTTGATCCACAAGAACTTTTATTTCAACGATCACCTCGACGCTGCGACCATGATCAAGGAGTACGCCCGGATCGAACAAATCCTGGTCAATGCGCAGTATATTGCCTGCCTGACGCTGCAAATCGAGCAACTGAAAAAAATCGAATATCTGTACGGCAGCATGGTCTATAACCATCTGCTTGCCGCCGTGACCGATCAGGTCAAGCGCATGAAAAACGAAATCTTCCGCCAGGAAGATATTCTGGTCGTGGACCTCTTCGATCAGGACACCTTCATTATTTTTCTTTCGCCGCCGCGCGATAAAAACACCCGCGTGCTGGAACATCTGGAAGGTATGGCCGAACGCGCCCGCAAATGTATTGAGGTTGAGATCTTTAATCTCTTCTATCCCCACATTAAGGAATACGCCAAGCCGGGCGTTGGTTACGGCATGGTGATCAACAACCCGATGGTCAGCCACATGCGCCTGATCATGCAATTGGTGGCTGGCTCCCGGCAAATGGGGCATTTCATGGCACTGAAGCAGGAACAAGGTGCCAAGTTTCAATTGCAAAAGATCGTGATCGAGGAAGACATACACACGGTTTATCAACCGATCGTCGAAATGAAAAATCTCGACATTCTTGGCTATGAGGCGTTATCCCGTGGCCCGGTGGATAGTGAATTCAGAAACCCGATGTTATTATTTTTGGTCGCTGCCGAATTTGGCTTGTCTTTTGAACTGGATTCTCTCTGCCGTCGCAAGGCAATTAGCAATATTCGCAATCTTGGCACGAACAAAAAAATCTTCATCAACACCCTGGCGATTACCATCCATGATCCGCAATTCCGCGGCCGTTATCTCGAAAAATTGCTGGAGGACATCAAACTCAAACCGGAAAACGTCATTTTCGAGATCAACGAAAAAATGGCCATCGACAATTACGATTTATTTCGCACTGCATTGAAAGACTATTCCGACATCGGCATTGTGCATGCCAATGACGACGTGGGCGCGGCCTATTCCGATCTGGAGCGGATCATGGAACTCAATCCTGGCTTCATGAAACTCGATATTTCACTGGTCCGCGGCATTAACAAGAGCCACATCAAGCAACAAATCATCAAGGCGATGGTGAATATGGCCAAGGGGCTGGGTTCACAAATTATCGCCGAGGGCATCGAAACACCCGAGGAATACGAAACCCTCCTGGCGCTCGATGTCGATTATGGCCAAGGTTATTTATTCGGCAAACCGTGCCCGGATCTAGAGGATATCAACCGCAGCTGGCGTTAACGGATGGCGTTTAACTGCTCCGGCAGCCACGACACGATGCCCGGAAACACTACCAGCAAGCCCAGCACCAACACTTGTAGAATGATAAACGGCACCACGCCGCGATAGATATGCTGAATCCGCACCTCGGGTGGCGCCACTGCCTTCAGATAAAACAATGAAAATCCAAACGGCGGCGTCAAAAACGACGCTTGGAGATTCATAGCGATCAGGATCGAGAACCACAATAATTCGATATTGAGCTGTTGCGCGATCGGCACCAGGATCGGCACCACGATAAAACAGATCTCAAGAAAATCGAGGAAACATCCCAGCACAAAAATCAGCAGCATGCTGACGGCGATAAAGCCATACTCCTCGCCGGGCAAGGCCAGCATGATGTCCTGTGTCAACACATCACCACCCATGCTGCGGAACACCAGGCCAAATGCTGTGGCGCCAATCAAAATAATGAACACCATGCTGGTGAGTCGCGCCGTCTGTTTTGCGGCCTCGAACATATTTTTCCATTGCAGCTGACCGTGAGTGGCTGCCAATATGATCGCACCTAATGCACCGAGCGCGGCGGATTCCGTGGGTGATGCGATGCCGAAGAAAATTGAACCCAGCACGGCCAACACCAGGATCAAGGGTGGCAACAAACTTTTAATCACGGCATGCAAGAGTTTGCCGCTGGCATACGTCCTCACTTCTATGGCGGGCGCCACGGTCGGCCTCAGCCAGGCAATCACCAACACATAAACGATAAACGCCACCACCAGCAACATCCCAGGGATCACAGCCGCCGCGAACAAATCGCTGACCGGGATGCCGACAATATCGCCGAGCAGGATCAGGATGACACTGGGAGGAATAATCTGGCCTAAGGTGCCGGAAGCGGCGATCACGCCCGACGCCAACCCCGCGTCATACCGATGTTTGAGCATGGCGGGGAGGGCGATCAGCCCCATCGTCACCACCGTGGCGCCCACCACGCCGGTCGTCGCGGCCAGCAAAGCGCCAACCACCACAATCGAAACCGCCAAGCCGCCACGCACCCGACCGAAAAGACGGCCCATGGTTTCGAGCAAGGCCTCGGCCAGACCGGATTTTTCCAGCATCACACCCATGAACACAAACAGCGGTACTGCGAGCAAGGTGAAATTGGTCATCACGCCCCAGACGCGCATCGGCAGCAATTGAAACTCGGAGAAATCGAGAAAGATGCCGCCGAACAACAGCGCCACCGCACCGAGGGTGAAGGCGACGGGAAAACCAATCAACAGCAGCACGAACAGTGCCGCAAACATCACCAGCGCCCAGGCTTCGATGGCCACTTAACGTGCCTCCTGGTCGCGGCGACAGAAAATCGTTTGCGCGCTGCGCAGCGCTAACACCAGCCCTTGCAACATCACCAGCACAAAACTCAACGGGATCGCCGCCTTGAGCAGCCAGCGATAGGGCAAACCACCGGGGTCGGGCGAACCCTCATTCCAGGCATAAGCGTCGGCAACAAACGGCCAGCTGCTGACCATCACCAGAATACAGAAGGGGAAGAGCATGAAGATGCACCCAAGCAGATTGACCCAGGCCCTGCGTTGCGGCGACATCCACGCCGCCTGGTAGAAAATATCGACCCGCACATGATCATCGTATTTCAGGGTGTAACCGGCACCGAGCAGGAAGATCAGCGCAAAGAGGTGCCACTCCAGCTCCTGCAGCGCCACAGAACCGGCCTGGAACAGATAGCGCATCGCCACGTCATAACAGACCAGCGCGACCAGCAGCAGTACCAGCAGGGCAGTGCAGCGGCCGAACCATTCATTCAACGTCTCAATCCAGATCGCGAGGCGATTTAATAGGCGATGCATAAATAAGCAGATTTTTGGTGCGGGCGGATTATTAAAAGGTGGGGCATTGTACCGTTTCAAGTTGGGGGTTTGAAGATAAATATCAGCCGTTAAAACCGTATTTACAGGAAACACAAAAATTAGTGTTTCCTGTATAATTAATTATAATATATTGATTATTAACTATAAATGTCCCTGATACTGGAGCTGTATCTTGCCATCCGAGCCAGGACTACCCAGCAGAGCCAGCGCCTGAGTGACGGCGGGAACAGCCGTGCTTCGCGTCGAAATTTTTCCTCTGAACTGGTAAGTGCCATCTGGCCGTAAGTGGACAGTACCTTCCAGCTGCACCGGCCCACCCAAATCCTTGAGCACGCCTTTGACGGCGCCTTCATCGTTACTGAGCGTCAGCTCAAAACCACCCAGTGCCAGCGGCGGCGATCCGGGCAGGGATGCGTTTTGCCAACGCATGGTGCCCGTGGCGGCCGTCAACCGTGATTGCTCGAACTTGGCGGACTCGAATTTCAACTCCACCATACCGTTCAACGCCAACGGCCCGAGGCCGAGGTATTGATCGACATCGGCCATCGGCAGACGCACATCAACATCGTGGAAACTGACACTGCCATTGGCACTCAAGGCGGCCACACCCTCGCCCGTGCGGCCGTTGCCGTCAAACTCAAATCCAAGATCCACCCTCCCGATCAACAGCGGCAACAGGCGCAGATGCCAGGCAAATTGTTCGAAAGATTGATCCCTCAATTGCAGGGTGTTGGCGTGACCGCGCCAGACACTGCCGGAGACTCCCTGAAAATAAACGTTCTGCATTTGGCTGCGCATTGCGTTGAGGGCACGTTCGGCGGGGAAGGTGGCGACGAGAAATCCAAGATAGGTGACCACGCCCAGTGCCGTATAGCCGACGATACGTTTCATCATCCGCCGCCCGTCAGTGTCATGCGGGCATTGACCATGCCGCTGATGGGCTGTTTGTCGAAGGTGATACTGACAACATTTACCCCATGCCGCTGCTTGATGGTTTGCAGCCAGCGTATCACGTCATCGAACGGTGCCTGTTCCAGCAAGACCCGCACCACCTTGTCGGAGCCCTCGGGCTCGACGCGGCGCAAGGCAGGGCCAAGGTTTTCGGCGCGCGCGGTTTGATCGACCAGGGTCAGCAGTGAACGACCATCGTTAACGGCGACACCACCGCCTTGACTCTGCAAGCGGTGCACTTCGGCAGCGGATTTGGCCATCCAGTCACGTAGCTTTTGTTGCTCGGCAACACTTTGTTCGAGGCTGGAGAAATGACTCGTCAATGGTTCCAGGATACCAAAATAAAAAACCATCAGCCCCAACGCTACGGCACCGATACTCAGCGTGCGCTGTTCTTGCGGCTGTAATCCTTGCCACCATGCCTTCATGACACCCGCTCCGTAATTCGCAATCGAGCCTCAACATGATTGTCATGTGCCGCTGCGCCTTGGATTTCCACGTTAAGCCGCCCTTGCGCCATCAGCTTCTGTTTAACTTGATCCAGCATTTGCAAGTCGGCGATCAGAAATGCAACTTCGAGCGCGCCATCCTTGTAATTGATGCGCTGAATCTGCACGCTGCTGATGTCTTTCAGTTCCCGGCCGGTTGTCGCCAGCATCCCCAGAAAATCACCACTGCCGGTCTTGCCATCGCCGTGTAATTCCTTGAGATGACGTTCCATCTGTAACCGTGGGCTGGGGACATTTTTCTCGCCCGGAAATGCCTGTCGATAAATTGATTCGATCTCGGCTTGAAGGCGATCACGCTCGCTACTCAACCGCACTGCGTCCACCGTCTGCGTCACGCCAACACTCAACAGGTAAGCCGTTAACAATATCAGCGCCACCCTCCATGGCCGCCACAGTTGTTGCCAGCGCTCCTTGCGGCTATAGACGCCTTGCAGCAAGTTGATCGCCTGCCCGGCGACATAGCTTCGCGCCAGCAATTCCTGCATCTCACAGTTCCATGTTTTTGACTCAATGGCCAAACCGATGTCCGGCAATTTGAACGCGGCCTGCACCTGCCCATAGAAACATAGGCGTGCCGGACGTGATTCACCGGCCTCATTCAGTGCTAACGGTAATAGCTGTTGTGCATTATCCCAATCCAGCACTATGCCACTCTGCAAACCTTGGCGCACAATCAAGCTTGAACCCAGGCGCGCCAGTGACCAGGCACCGTCTTCCAAAGGCAAGGCGAGCGATTCCGGCACCAGCGCCTGCGGCTCGATGCCTACTGCACTTAGCTGTCCAAGCCAAAACTCAATCTGTTCCCTGGCAACTACGGCAACATTGATCATGCCTTGCTGCACTTCACCAAAGGCAAAGTGCAAGGTCTCTACATCCGCCGCAAATTGTTCTTCGATCAGAAAGGGCAGTGCCTGCAATTGCTGTCGCCTCGATCCTTCGGGCATTTTAGTTTGGAATAACGTAACGCTGGCCGCTGGCACAAATACCGTGACCTGCCGCCCAGCGGCATGGAGCACGGCATCGGCCAGACTGCCACTACCGCTTTCGGCGCCGGGCGCGGCATCCGGGCAATACCAGGCCGCGCGCTCGGCACGCTCGTCAATTTGCAAATACAATCGACTGATCACTTCAGTAGATTCCTTGGCCGCGCATAATGACCTTTATCTTTGCATTATCGTCCCGCACCAACAAGCTATAAAGCTGCATGTGGCCACGATCAAACTCGGCGCTGGACTGGAGCAGAAAATAATCGCTGCCCACCGTCAGATCAACGGCAATCACGCCGCGATTCTGCAATAAGGGTTGCCCAATAAAGTCTTCGATTTTATCGTAATGTTTATCGCCGCGCGCCTCGGCCAGCGCCTCACCATCCTGCAAGGTCAGCCCTTCAACCACCGTCGCCAACAGTTCCGGCGGCGCGGTATTGATATTGAGCTTGGTACGGACGGGCAGGGCAGTGACAAAGGGGGCCAATTTCTGATAATCGGCATAGCTAAAACCATGCACCAGCACCAGCTCACTGGGGCTGGCCATCCGCCCATTGGCGGCGCGATAGGGTGGGTTGAGTTGCATATATACATCATCTTCGGCGCCACCGGAAAATTGTGGCTCAATATCGGGGTCGATCCAGTCCACCACCGCCCGCGACAGTTTGCCATCCATCCCCAGCACATTGAGCAAATGCTCAAAACGCTTGATGTCGGGTTCACTCGGCCTACCGTCATCTGTGACCAGATTATTAAGATTAAACAGTCCCTGCTGATCCGTCATCTTTCCGCTCAACACCGCGCCCTCGACCGGAATCGTCACTTCTTTCGCCCAAAACTCATCCAATCCATCAACATTATTCCTGCGTCGATCATCCGCCAAGATCATGCGGGCGAAGGATTCACCGCCCAGCGCAAACAAGTATGCGCGATCGGTATCAAACAGATTTGCCGTGCGCCGGATATCCAGTTGCTGCCGCGATGCCATGGCCACTGCTGTTGCCGCCACCAAGGCGGCAATCAATACTGCGGTAATTAAGGCAACTCCCCGCTGCTGTTTAAACTTCATGCTCAACTGCCCACCACTCGCAATATACGCTTGAGCGAGCCCCAGTCTTCAAGCTCAACCACCAGCTCCAGCGCCTTGGGCAATTGCCACCGCATCTTGTCCTCATCACCCGCCGGCGGCCAGTATTGCAACCATTGATTATCCACATTGAGAAACCGCACACTTACACTCTTCACACCGCTTAATAATGGCGTTTCTTCTGGCACCGATTCAAAGGCGCGATCCAGTTGCGCATAGCTGTGGCGCAATAATTTATTCTCGCTCAACTGATACGAAACACGCTGCAAATTGCTGCGGGTAAAGGCCGCCGGATTGCGCCAGCCGGTACGTGTCAATTCCAGTAAACTACTGCTTAGCCCGCCACCCTGCATCGCCGGCAACTCGGCAGAATAGGGATCGCGCACCGGCCGCGAAATTGACTGTTCGATGTCGCGACTCAATATCGTCATCGCCTTTTGCAACTCGGCCAGGCGCTGCGCCTGCTTATCCGCATATTCACGCGTATCCAGCGCCTGCCGCAATGCGCTGTAGGCCATGGCCGACATGATGGCGAAGATCATGATCGCCACCAGCAACTCCAGCAAGGTAAATCCGCGCTGCGCTCTCATCCCGGTTTACCCACATACGCAATCAACGTATCCAGTGTCTGATCATGATGCGCCTCAGGCATCACCTTGACATCTAACCGCCGGATTTCGGGATTGGGAGTTTCTGATACTGAAACTTCCCAATGCCACTCCGCTCCGCCCATGGCCTCCGAGCCCTTCAGCATGCCAACGCCAGGCCAATCAGCCGCCAGCTGCAATTCAGCCACTTTATTCATCGCCACCCAATGGGCAAAACTACGCTCCTTGAGATACGCGGTATTGCCGACGTGCTCGCTGATTCCCTTCACTGCCGCCAGCATCGCGATCGACAGAATCGCCAGTGCCACTACCACTTCCAACAGCGTGAAGCCGCGCATGCGGCGCATCACAGCATCTCCTGCGGTCCGCTGACGCTGACTACGCCCGTGAGCTTGCCTTCAACCTTGTAGGCCGGGCCTTCTTCAAAGCGTAAAGTAATTGTGAAAGGCTGCAATTCACCGCTGGACAGGATATAGATCCGCGGTAACGCCACTTTTCCAAACCGATCCGAGGTCGGCAATGCCGTACCATCGACTTCCACCTTCAGCCCCATGCCTGTAGGCAATTCCCGCGGGCGCAAGGCTTCATCCGCAAAATCCTGCCACTTGTTTTCCTTTTCGAGAGACAGAAAACGATAACCGGTGGACTCAAACTCCAATGCCAACTCTTTTCCCCGCAATGTCGCTTCTTGCGAGGCAAGATCAACCAACGCCGCCAGCCGCTGCGCCTCCAACTCCAGATCCGCCTTACGATCGCGGCCACCGATCGACAACGTAACAAGTGTTGCCAGAATGCCGATAATCACGACCACCACCAGCAATTCGAGCAGCGTAAATCCACGGCTTTGCTGGCGGCACGATTTCATGACTCGCTATTCGAGATTCCAGTTGCCAATATCGGCATTGATGCCATCGCCACCTTCCTGCTTATCCGCTCCATAGCTAAAGACATCGATGGTGCCATGCACGCCAGGATTCAGATATTGGTAGGGATTGTTCCACGGGTCTTTCGGCATGCGCTCGATATAACCGCCTTCCTTCCACGCCGCAGCATTCGCTGGTTTCTCTACCAATGCTTGCAGGCCCTGATCCGTAGTGGGATAGCTATGATTATCGAGTCGATAAAGCGATAACGCGCTTTCGATGGCACGAATATCCGATTTCGCCTTGGTGACACGGGCAGCATCTGGTCTGTCCATCAATCGGGGCACGATAATGGCGGCAAGTATGCCGAGTATCACGACCACCACCATGATTTCAATCAAAGTAAAACCTGCCTGTCTACGACGCTGACGCATATACATATTCCTATTTCACAAGTTGATTAAGATCAAAAATTGGCAACAGGATGGCAAGCACAATGACTAACACCATCCCTCCCATAAACAAAATCATGAACGGTTCGAAGATGCCAAGCAGCATTGCCAGCAATGTTTCCATCTCCCGTTCCTGTGCCGTCGCGGCACGTTCCAGCATTTGATCGAGCTTGCCACTGGCTTCGCCGCTGGCGATCAGATGCACCGTCATCGGCGGAAAAAATCCACTGGCATCCAGCGCGCGATGAATCGCACCGCCTTCACGCACGCGTTGCGCCGCCTCTTCCACTGCAGAGCGCATCGGCAAATTAGACACTACTTCCGCCGAAATGCTCATCGCCTGTAGCGCAGGCACGCCGCTACCCACCAGAATGCTGAAGGTGCGCGCAAAGCGCGCGGCATTCATGCCGCGCACCAGGCGCGAGACCAGCGGCACGCGCAATAAAAATAGATGTAAGCGTCGTTTCGGACCTTCATGGCGCAAGGTATAAACCATGCCGCCGATTGCGGCCAGCAACAGTATCAGCAAATACGGCCAGGCCACCTGAATAAATTCGCTGAGCGCAATCAACATGCGCGTCAACAGTGGCAATTCCTGACCGAGGTTTTCAAACACCCCGACCACCTTCGGCACCACAAAACCGAGCAACCCAATCACTACCGCCACCGACACCAACGCAATCAAGGCGGGATAAATCAATGCCAGCTGAAATTTCTGTTGCATGGCATGCCGCGTTTCGGTGTAATCGGCCAATCGCTCCAATACACCTTCAAGATGCCCCGATTGTTCGCCGGCAGACACCGTGGCCCGATAAAGATCGGAAAACACTCCCGGAAAATCCGCCATCGCCGCCGCCAAGGAATGGCCTTCTTTTATTTTGCTGCGCACTCCGAGCAGGATATTGGCAACACGCGGCTTTTCGGTTTGCTTCGATACCGCCTGCAAGGCCTCGTCGACAGGCGTGCCGGCGCGCACCAATGTCGCAAGCTGGCGTGTCATCAGCGCCATATCCGCCGGACTGACACCGCGCCGCAGGGAGAACCCCGTTGTTTTTTGTTTTGACTCGCGCTGCTGCACTTCCACTACCGTCAGCGGCGCCAGCCCCTGCTCCCGCAACTGCTGCCGGATCTGGCGCGCGGTGTCCGCTTCCAGCACGCCCTTGCGTTGGCGGCCAGTGGTATCAAGTGCGGTGTATTCAAAGGCACCCATAACGATTCTTAGTTCTCGCGTGTTACCCGTAGAATTTCTTCCAACGAAGTATCGCCCTGCAACACCCGTCGCAAGCCGTCATCGCGAATGCCCTGCGTCATGCCGCGCGCATAATGCTCCATTTCCTGCTCGCTACGCCCGACATGCACCATTTCCTGAAGATGCTCATCAAGCATCACCAATTCGTAAATACCGGTGCGCCCGACGTAACCGCTTTGCTTACATTGCGGACAGCCCTTCGGCGAATAAATTGTTGGTGGTTGCTTGGCATCCCAGCCGAACGCTTCACATTCAGCACTGGTTGCTGGCTGCGCCTGCTTGCAATGCGGGCACAACAAGCGCACCAGGCGTTGCGCCAGCACGCCAATCAAACTCGATGACAATAAATACGGCTCAATCCCCATGTCACGCAGGCGCGTCACCGCGCCGACGGCGGTATTGGTATGCAAGGTCGACAACACCAAGTGGCCGGTGAGCGAAGCCTGCACCGCAATCTCGGCTGTTTCCAGATCGCGGATTTCGCCGACCAGCACCACATCCGGATCCTGCCGCAAAATAGCGCGCAGCCCGCGGGCAAAGGTCATTTCGACTTTGGTATTGACCGCTGTTTGGCTGATACCATCGATGTAATATTCGATCGGATCTTCGACGGTCATGATATTACGTTTGTGGTCATTGAGCCGTGACAACGCGGCATAAAGCGTCGTCGTTTTACCCGAACCCGTCGGGCCTGTAACCAGAATGATGCCATGCGGACGATGAATCAGACGGTCAAGCAACTCCCGCGACTTCGCCTCCATTCCCAGATGTTCAAGATTGAGTTTGCCCGCCTGCTTATCCAGCAGACGCAACACTACGCGCTCGCCGCCATGCCCTACCGGCAGCGTCGAAACACGCACATCCACTGGCCGCCCAGCAATACGCAATGAGATGCGGCCATCCTGTGGTAAACGTTTTTCAGCGATATCAAGCTTAGCCATCACCTTGATGCGCGACACCAGCAATGGCGCCAGCGCACGCTTCGGCTCCAGCACCTCACGCAACACTCCATCGACACGGTAGCGCACCACCATCCGCCCTTCGTAGGCATCGATGTGAATATCGGAAGCATTTTCCTTGATCGCCTGCGACAACAAGGCATTAAGCAAGCGAATGATCGGCGCGTCATCCTCGCTCTCGAGCAAATCCTCGGGTTCCTGCAATTCAGCGGCGATACGCGTCAGATCGTTTTCCTCGCCGAGACCGTCGATCATTTCCATCGCCTCGGTGGAATCGCCTTGATAACTTTGCTGCAGCAGACGCTCAAAAGCTGCGGTATCCAACCATTCCAGCTGCAATGGCAAACCAAAATGACGCCGCGCCTCCGCCAGACTGCGGGCACTGGCGCCGCGACGGCAGGTTAATTTGACGTGGCCGTCAGCAAATTCCTGAAACAGCACACCATGCCGCTTGGCAAAACCAAAGGGCAGGCGCTTGAGACGCAACAGCGGAGGTTTGACAGAGATCTCACTGTCCATTGAATTCTTGGAATACCGCTTCGGGTTCGGATGGTGAATCATCCCCCGCAGGTGCTGGTTCTGGTAAGGGTGCCGGCGTGGTTTCCGGTTGCGGCTTGCGGCGCGGAATCGGATTCACCAGCTCAAAGGGTGGTGGCAGTTCGACAAACTCCTGTAACTCCGGCATTACCGGCGCTTCTTTGTCATCCATCAAACCAACGCCGCGCTCGCGGGCAGTGACCTGCTGGCCACGAATATAGTTGTATTTACCTGCGGTCATGCGCGTAGTCACCGCTGCATCACGCATGATCACCGGCCGGATAAATACCATTAGATTGGTTTTTTCCTTGGTGGTTTTTTTATAGCGAAACAGCGCGCCAATCAACGGAATATCACCCAGGATCGGCACCTTCTGCACACTCTCTTTCAAATCGTCGGTCGTCAGGCCACCCAACACAATCGCGCCACCGTCATCGACCAGAACCGAAGTCTTGATTGAACGGGTACTGGTAATCAAATCGGAAGCTGGCAGAGAACTTTGCACTAGGGCATCGACCTTTTGCTCGATATCAAGCTTGATGGCATCACCTTCATTGATCTGCGGCTTGACCTTGAGCGTGATACCGACATTTTCACGCTTGATGGTCTGAAATGGATTCTGCGGCGTTGTTGAATTTCCGGTACCGCTATATGAACCTGTTATAAACGGTACATTCTGACCAACGATAATCTCCGCCTCTTCGTTATCGAGCGTGACGATGGTCGGCTTGGACAAGACATTTGAATCACCATCACTCTCCAGCGCATTAATCAAAACGCCGAAATTCACATTCTTGCTGTTAAATCGGCCGATACCCAACAGCGCGCCCGGAGTGATTTCGGGCACGGTATTGCCACGCACCGCCGCCCCCAACTTGAGGATATTGTTGCTACCGAAGTTTGTGCCGCCCACTGGCCCGTTCCCCCCCGGCGTGCCATCGGCAATCCACTGCACACCCAATTCCTTCATACGATTATTTGAAATCTCAGCGATCACGGCCTCGACCAGCACCTGCGCCCGCCGCACATCAAGTTTCTTGATGACACTCTCAAGCTCGCGGAACAAATCCGGCGGGGCAGTGATCACCAAGGCATTGGTCGCTTCGTGGGGTTGAATGGTTATCGGCGCCCGTGCGCCGGGCGCACCGGCACCTGGCGAAGGCGCGGCGCCGACGGCACCACCTTTTTTCTCTTTCTCGTAGGTATCGCCCAATCCTGTCAACACCGGCGTCAGTTCCTTGGCCTTGGCGTAATGTAAATACACAACGTGCGTATTGCCGCTGCTTTCCATTGGCGTATCAAGGTGAGTGATCAAGGCCCGCGCTGACAGGCGCGACGATTTATCACCGCCCATCAGGATACTGTTGGTACGCTCATCCGCCACCAGCACCGGCACTTCGCTCGGCGCGCCGGGATCACCAGGGCGTTGTCCCTGACGATTCAGCATCTCGATAATTCGTACCACTTCCGCGGCTGAGGCATATTTGAGCCGGTAAACTTCGATATCGGTGGCGGAAGCAATGTCGATCCGCTCAATGATCTGCAACAACCGTTTCAGATTCGCCGCCCGATCGGAAACGATCAACACGTTAGTCGGCGCATACGCCGCCATATGGCCTTGTTGTGGCACCAGCGGCCGCAGGATCGGCACCAACTGCGCGGCCGAAACGTGCTTGACCTCGATCACCTGAGTCACAATCTCGTCGCCCTCGCCAGGATTATCCACGCCAGAAACGTTGCCCGCCGATTGCTTGGCATTCACATCGGGCACGATTTTGATGATATTGCCAGTGCGTACCGCAGCGAAATTGTGTACTTCCAATAACGACAAGAATGTTTGATATACCTCATCCTTGTTCATCGGGCGCGCGGAGATGATAGTGACCTTGCCCTTGACCCGTGGATCGACGATAAAATTCTTGCCCGTGAAATCCGACACCGTCGCCACGACTGTGCCGATATCGGCCTCTTTCAGATTGAAGGTGATTTTGGCCTCGGCCCACACCGGGCCGGGCGCTGCCAACGCGAGCGCAAACACCACACCCCAACAACGGCGCTGAACCGAACCTGACATCATCCATCCCAACTTCATTCTTTGTCCGTGCTATTCCTGCAACTGATTATTCCACCGGCAACATAAATTGTTCCCGCACCCCATTGCGCTCGACTTCCAGATCGATCATCGGCGCCTCCGACAATTGACGCATCGCCTCGACACCCTTGGCGGGATTATCCAGCGTCACGCCGTTGATCCGGGTTACGACATCCCCTGGCCGCAAGCCATATCGTGCCAGAAAACTCGGATCGCGCCCCGGTTGCAGACGATAGCCGCGGAAGCGATTGCCATCCTGCGCCGCTTCAATATGAATTAAATCGGCGACTTGCTGCGGATTATTGACCAATGCCTGACGATAACTCGCCAGCGGCGCAGTGCTTGCTGGCAGTGCCGAAGACGATGTCGGAGGTGAGATCCCCCCGGCTGAATTCGATTGCAAGTCCACTCCCTCTTTGGGCAGCCGCAGAGTCTCATACTGGCCCGCACGGCGCAATACTATGCGATCGGCATGGATTTCGTGGAGTTCGGCCCCACCCGGCAGGCTATCGCCTACCTTGTAATAGTTCTCCTGACCCGCCGGATCCGCCACAATCGCCAGCGAATACTTGGGCTCGGTTGAGGCGAGCAATCCCCGCAACATCAAGCCGAGACGGGTATCCGGCAACGCATCCGGCACTGGGCCGGCAGCTGTCGGATCCTTGCGTCCAAACAAATGCCAGTTCGCCACTTCCGCCGCAGCGGCAATCAAACCCGAGGTCGGCGCCGCCACGGCTTGCACCGAAACGGGGGGGAACGGCATCGGTTCCGGCGCAGGCAACAACCGCCACGTCAGCTGCGCCAGGGCATAGGTCAACATTAATAAAAACAGAAGATTCACCCCCGTCACCAACCGCGACGGAGGGGAATACAGGAGGTGTAGCGCGTTTTTCAATCCCGCTGGATTCATCACGCCCGCTGCTGATGCCTCATGTCTTTGTTTCTTCCCTGGAATCTTAACGCAATAACGGCCTATTCTACCCCGAACTGTAGCTCGGGAAGTTATTCACACCAAGATTTTCTTATAACAGAATAACAGGGTTAGACCAATGTTTTGAAGTTTCACGCAAGATTATCTTGTAACCTATTGATTATTATTGGCCGATTCGCCTGGTTACTTTTTAAACCAGATTTTACCCAATGTACTGATGTTGGCCCTGGCGTCAGCCACGCGCAGACTGTGCACAGAGTTATCCACAGTTTTTGTTGATAATCGTTATTGATAACCATGGGGCGGGTTTGAAACTTGCCTTTACTTCCAGCGCAGTATCACCCAGCGTGGAATCGTGACATCGGGCTCGACATTATAACGCCGCGTCTCTAACACCCCGTCGCCATCGGTATCCAGCAGGTAGTAGCGCGGCCCCTTGGTAGGGATGATTTCGATCATGAATAGCTGGCCGTGCATGCGGTACTCACGCACCCGCTCATTCGAGCGCGGCGTGATCACGACCTCTTCCTCCTGAACCTGGTCACTATTGACCAAGGCTGGCGGCGGCAGGGGCTCATTGTTGTTTCCTTCAGCCGCAACGAACGACGGCAGCAGGGCAGCGCACAGCGCCGCCCCGGCCATCCGGTTACAGATCCATGAGGATCTCACGTTCTTCTGCCGACGGTTCAAAGCCACGTTTCTCATAATGACTAAAGATAGCATCTACCACTTCCTTGGGTGTGTCGACGACCTGCATCAATTGCATGTCGTCAGGGTCGATGGTCTTTTCCATGACCAGGGTTTCTTCAAACCATTTTAACAAACCGTCCCAGAAAGGCTTGTGTACCAAAATAATGGGAATCCGCCGCGTCTTTTGGGTCTGCACCAGGGTCAGAATCTCGGCCAGTTCGTCCAGGGTACCGAAACCACCCGGTAATACGACATAGGCCGAGGCGTATTTCACAAACATCACCTTGCGCGAGAAGAAATGGCGGAAATGCAGCGAGATGTCCTGATACGGATTGGTGTTTTGCTCATGCGGCAGCGAAATATTCAGGCCAATGCTCGGTGATTTACCGGCAAAGGCGCCGCGGTTGGCTGCCTCCATAATGCCCGGTCCGCCGCCGCTGACTACGGAAAAGCCGGCGTCTGACAATAACAGGGCGATCTCTTCGGTCAGCTTGTAATAGGGGTGATTTTCCGGCGTCCGCGCCGAACCAAAGATGCTGACCGAGGGCTTGATCTGCGCCAGGCGCTCAAAGCCTTCGACGAATTCGGCCATGATCTGGAAGATTTTCCATGACTCGCGCGTCAGGGTGGAGTCGTTGACTGGCCACATGCTGGGATGACTGGATTTTTGCTGATCGTTCATAAGATTTAAGATCCTTCTATGAGTATGCCTGAGCTTAATATTTCTTATATCGGCATAAGTTGTCTCGGCACCAGTCGTGCAAAGTGTTGCATAATAATCGATTCTTCGTGCCCACACTCAATAATCCATGTCTACTACTGCAAAAACACCGCTTATTCTGGTCGATGGCTCATCTTACCTGTATCGGGCCTTTTACGCCCTGCCGCCGCTGACTAACTCTAAAGGCCAGCCAACCGGCGCGGTCTACGGCGTCGCCAATATGCTGCGGCGCCTGATCAAGGATTACCAGCCAACATTGATAGTGGTGGTCTTCGACGCCAAGGGCAAAACCTTCCGCGATGAGCTGTTCGCCCAGTACAAGGCGCACCGGCCGCCGATGCCTGACGATCTTCGCACTCAGATCGAACCGCTGCACGCGCTGGTCAAGGCGATGGGCATTCCGCTGTTGGTGATTGAAGGCGTCGAGGCCGATGACGTGATCGGCACGCTGGCCGTTCAGGCCCGCCGTCAGAAACTCAATACTGTGATCTCCACCGGTGACAAGGACATGGCGCAACTGGTGGACGATCATATCACCCTGGTCAACACCATGACCGACTCGCGCCTCAACCGTGAGGGTGTGATCGAAAAATTCGGCATCCCGCCGGAACGCATCGTCGATTACCTGGCACTGGTCGGCGACACCTCCGACAACATCCCCGGCGTGCCCAAGGTCGGCCCCAAAACTGCCGTCAAATGGTTACAGGAATATGGCAGCCTCGATCAGATCATCGCCCGCGCTGATGAAATCAGCGGCAAGGTGGGCGACAGCCTGCGTGAGAATCTGGCGCAACTGGAGTTGTCGCGGCGGCTGGCCACCATCAAGTGCGATGTTGATTTGGCGTTAGCCCCTGATGAGCTGCATTTACAGGCGCCGGACACCGCCGCGCTACGCGGTCTGTATCAGCAACTTGAATTCAAGACCTGGCTGGCGCAATTGAATGAAACGGCTGATGAAGAAAAGTCATTTGCCGCAGCAGAAAAGCCCGCCACAGAAAAAACCGCCGCTGATTATGAAACCATACTCAGCGCAGAACAGTTTCAACATTGGTTACAACAACTACAATCCGCCGAAGCCTTTGCCTTTGATACCGAAACCACCAGCCTGGATTACATTCAGGCCGAGATTGTTGGTGTTTCATTCGCGATTGAAGCAAACAAGGCGGCTTATGTACCGTTGGCCCACGATTATCCCGGCGCACCTGCACAACTCAATCGTGAACAGGTTCTGGCGCAACTTAAACCATTATTGGAAGATCCGCGCCGCGCCAAGATCGGCCAGAATCTTAAATACGACATGAGCGTGCTTGCCAATCACGGTATCACGCTCGACGGCATCGCCTACGACACCATGCTTGAATCCTACGTCCTCAACAGCACTGCCTCGCGCCACGACATGGATTCGCTGGCACTGGCTTACCTGCAACACGAAACCATTCACTTCGAGGACATCGCCGGCAAGGGCAGCAAGCAGATTACCTTCAATCAAATTGCCATTGAGATCGCCGCGCCTTACGCTGCCGAAGATGCCGACGTCACGCTGCGCCTGCATCAGCACTTGTGGCCCAAGGTTGCAGCAGAACCCAGTCTCAAGCGCGTGTTCAGCGAAGTTGAGATGCCGCTGGTACCGGTGTTGTCACGCATGGAACGCAATGGCGTATTGATCGACAGTGACATGCTCAAGCGCCAAAGCAAGCTGCTGGCCGAACGGATGATCGAGCTCGAACAACAAGCCCATGATGCGGCAGGCGAACCCTTCAATCTCGCGTCGCCGAAACAAATTCAGGCAATCCTATTCGATAAGCAGGGCCTGCCGGTGTTGGAAAAGACACCCACTGGCCAACCATCTACCGCCGAATCCGTGTTACAGGAATTGGCGCTCGAATACGAATTGCCGCGCTTGCTGCTCGAACACCGCAGCCTGAGCAAATTGAAATCGACCTACACCGACAAACTGCCGGAACAGATCAATCCGCGCACCGGCCGGGTGCATACGTCATATCATCAAGCCGTCACCGCCACCGGCCGCTTGTCATCGAGTGATCCGAATCTGCAAAACATTCCGATTCGCAGCGAGGAGGGCAGACGTATCCGCCAGGCATTTATCGCCGCGCCGGGTTATCAACTGCTGGCAGCGGATTATTCGCAAATCGAATTGCGCATCATGGCGCATTTGTCGAATGACAACAGCCTGAAACGTGCATTTCAGCAGGGCCTGGATATTCACTCCGCCACAGCAGCCGAGGTCTTTGGCGTGCCGCTCGATCAAGTCGATGCCAACCAACGCCGCAGCGCCAAGGCCATCAACTTCGGCTTAATTTACGGCATGTCTGCCTTTGGCCTCGCCAAGCAACTCGATGTCGACCGCTACGCGGCGCAACAATATATCGATCTTTATTTCTCGCGTTATCCCGGCGTCAAAGATTTCATGGACCGAATGCGCAGCGAGGCCCATGATCGCGGTTATGTCGAAACCTTATTGGGTCGTCGTTTATATCTGCCCGAAATCAACTCACGCAACGGCCAGCGCCGCCAATATGCCGAGCGCGCCGCCATCAACGCGCCGATGCAAGGCACCGCCGCCGACATTATCAAACTGGCGATGATTACTACTGATCATTGGCTACAGCAAACCAAGGTCGAGGCCCGCATGATCATGCAAGTCCACGATGAATTGGTGTTTGAAATCCACCAGGATTGTTTAGACGAATGCCGACAACAACTGCCACACCTCATGAGTCAGGCGGCTGAGCTCTCAGTGCCGTTGGTGGTGGATGCCGGGGTAGGGGATAACTGGGATCAGGCGCATTAACCAAGCCACGGGGCGATTCATGAATCGCCCCTACGATTGATTGATTTCACTCACGCCTGTCACGGCATCGCAATATGCCAGCGCGGCGGAAAAATCGTCGAAGTAATGTTCGACACCGATCTGTTCAATGATGCCGGCCCGCTCCATCTTCGCCCTGACGCGCGGATTGGCCTCACTTAACAATACGCTGATATGACGTCTTTCCAGCTGCCGGATTACATCCTCCAGCGCCTTGAGACCGGTAATGTCCATAAATGGCACTCGTCGCAGACGAAGAATAAGAATACGCGGATCTGTACTTGTTTGCGCCAGCGCACGTTCGAAATTTTCCACCGCGCCGAAGAAAAATGGTCCCTCGATAGCGTAAACCAGCACGCCATGCGGGAACTGCACGCCACCGCGATACGTCAGCTCCGCCTCTATCTCTTTTTCGGTCAGTTGCTGCACCTCGACCGACGACGCCATGCGGCGCAGGAAGTGCAGTGTGGCCAGAATCACACCGATATTGACGGCCACTACCAGATCGGCGAATACCGTAAGTATAAAGGTGATGAGCAAGATCACCACGTCGGCCCGCGGCGCGCGCGTCAGCATGCGGACGAAATGTTTAACCTCGCTCATGTTCCAGGCGACAACGAACAAAATTGCCGCCAGGGCGCACAGCGGTATGCTCGCCGCCAGCGGCGCCAGAAACAAAATGATAAGCACCAGCGTCAGCGCGTGAGTGATGCCCGCCAGCGGGCTGGTGCCACCATTGCGTACGTTGGTGGCGGTGCGGGCAATCGCGCCGGTGGCGGCAAAACCGCCGAACATCGGCGCCGCGATATTGGCCAGACCCTGACCGATCAGCTCCTGATTGGAGTCGTGCTTGGTACCCGCCATGCCATCAGCCACCACTGCCGAGAGCAACGACTCAATAGCACCAAGCATGGCGATGGTGAACGCAGGACCAATCAACTCAATAATGCGTGGCAACGTAATCTCGGGCAGACCGAAACTCGGTAGTCCTTGCGGAATACCGCCAAAGGCGCTGCCGATGGTGACCACACCCTCGAAGTGAAACACGGCCTGGAGCGCCGTCGCCACCACCATCGCCACCAGCGGCCCCGGCACCCGCCGCAACAGTGGTATATGCGATGTAAAAATCAGCAACGCCAAACTGCCTAACGCCAGCGCGGTCGTCGCCAGATGAAAATCCGGCAAGGCCTGAAACAGACGCCAGACCTTTTCGTGAAAATGGCCGTCAGGACTGACGTTCAAGCCAAAGAAGGCTTGCCACTGCCCCACCCAGATAATGACACCGATGCCGGCGGTGAACCCGACGATAACGGGATGGGGAATAAACTTGATGATGGCGCCCAGGCGCGCCACACCCAGCAACACCAGCATGATACCGGCCATCAGCGTCGCTATTTGCAGGCCATCAATACCGTAGTGGGCTGTAATGCTGGCGAGGATCACAATAAAAGCGCCCGTCGGCCCTGCGATCTGCAGTCGGCTGCCGCCAAAGGCGGACACGAACAGCCCGGCAATGATGGCGGTATACAGCCCCTGCTCGGGTTTGGCGCCGGAAGCAATGGCAAAGGCCATTGCCAGCGGCAACGCCACCACGCCGACGATAATGCCGGAAATGATATTCGAGGCCCAATGCTCGCGTTTGAGCAGCCCGGCCCGCCATGCTTCATGGATTGCGATCATCGAAAAAGGTCTACGGGGATTAGCAGTCCATCATAACCCAATACTTAGAGCCTGTTCACGATCTCGATCAAGGGATGCAGCGCAAGGCGGAAAGGGGCGAAAAAGCGGAGTGTACACGCAGTACATGAGCATTTTGAGCCCGTTTCCAACGCCGCGATGCGCCCTTCAGCGAGATCGTGAACAGGCTCTTAGATCGCTACCGGCATTGCTTTTCGTTAGGGGGTATCCTTGCCGCTTGGTTTTTGCAGAAGAGACTGAAACCCAGCCCTTTCTTTAACATCCCGTAAGTCATTAAAAAATAAGCCAAAGTGAAAATATTTCACTTTGGCCCTTGAACTTTTCCAGTTTGTGCCGATCTATGTATGTGAGTACACCCCAATGTGCTCAGTTCCGCTCTCCCTCCCTGAGCGGAACCCCTCTACCCGGTAACCCCAAGCCGGGATAGGTTCTTGGCCCCGGTTCCCTCCAATGAAATCCGGGGCTTTTTTTTGTCCATTTCCTAACGATAGAACGGCAACGATCCTGCTATTGGTACTTGAGTTTCCCTCTCTACCACCCGCCCTGCGGAGGGATGCTGCGGCACTGACATTCCCCCTGGTCTGCCATACCCACAACAAGGCGTACCTGCATTGAACTTTTTTCTCAGAGGCCTGTCAATAGATATGAACGTGACAGTTCAGTCCCGCATCTCCTCCCTCACGCGGGACACCCACCATTCCCCTGGTGGTTTGTTGAGCCCCGATTTTCTCCCTAAAGAAACTCGGGGCTTCTTTTTTATTAAAAATCAAAAGGTAAATAACGGTTATCGCTAACAGCTAACCAGCCGCCACGTCCAGCCAGCCGTCGAGCACCGCCCGCACTTCATCGACACCGCTTTTATCGTGCGCAGAAAAAAGTTGCACCGTCACCCCCGGGCCACCACGATATTCCCGCTCCAGATCACGCCCAACTTGCTGGAGAACGTTCATGCCTGCGCTGCGACTCAGCTTGTCGGCCTTGGTCAGCAGGATATGCACCGGACGCCCCAGGTGCTGACACCAGCCCACCATCTCGCGATCGAAATCAGTGAGCGGATGGCGAATGTCCATCACCACCACCACGCCCACCAACGCATGACGCTGACGAATGTATCCTTCCAGCGTCTGTTGCCAATGGCGTTTGACATTTATTGCAACTTTGGCGTAGCCGTAACCCGGCAGATCGACCAGGGCACGCTGCAAATCGAGGCGGAAAAAATTGATCTGCTGGGTGCGACCCGGAGTTTTACTGGTGCGCGCCAGCGATTTTTGATCGGTGATGCAATTGAGGGCGGAAGATTTACCGGCGTTGGAACGACCGGCAAAGGCCACCTCCATCCCTGTGTCTGGCGGCAGCTGCGAAAGTTCAGCCACCCCCTTGAGGAACGTAGCCTTGCGATAGAGATGGTTCACCGCTTGCCAGGGCCGAAGATATAACGCGACAGGCTCACTTCCTCGGCGCTCAATCGCCGCACCAGATGATCGAGACTGATAATCGCATGCTCAAGCAGATTTACCGCAATATAAGGGTGCTCAACCCGCAACCGCTTATACTTAGCGCGAGGCAATCGCAACAACTGGGTCTCAGGGCTGATCGAGCGCATTTCCAGCATCCGTGGTTCGCGGTCGAAAAACGACATCTCGCCCATCAGCTCGCCTTCCTTCATCCTGCCAACCTCCATCTCGCGGCCATTGTCGTCATAGATCAACGCCGCTTCGCCCTTGACCACAAAATAGAGCGCCTCGCCGACCTCGCCACGCTTGGCGATAATGTCACGCTGCTTGTAGGTAACCAGTTCGGTATAATCCAGCAAAGTCTCGACCTCTTTCAGGGTCAATGACTCACACAAATATTGCTGGTTCATGAAGGCCTTGAGATCAATTCCTTTGGCGGCAGACATGGTTCATTCCTCATTAAGCTGGTGATGGCGCCATCATAGCAAATTACATTGGGCACGAGAGAAAAGGAAAAAGATAAAAGGGTAAAGGGAATGTACCAGCCATAGGCCGGCATTGATTTTAAATGTGCGCCAAAGGCGCACACAACCCCTTTTATCTTTTCCCTTTTCCCTTTCCTCTGCTCTTGTTTCTCCCGCCAAAGTGGTTGACAATCGGGCCACCGGCGTCAGCCCACATTCAGCCCTGCTTCATCGCAGGGGACAAATAATGAAATTCTTGATTCACAGCTCACGAGGATAACCACCATGAAATCCCTCAAACTTGCATTATATCTACTGGCATCACTATTCGTCGCCACAGCAGCAACCGCGGTTGAATACCAGGAAGGTGTTGCCTATCAATTGATCGTGCCGGCACAACCCACCACTACCGAGGGCAAGATTGAAGTCGCGGAAATATTTTCTTACGGCTGTTCACATTGCTATCGCTTTGAACCGACCCTCGAACGCTGGCTAAAAGCGAAACCCAAAAATGTTGAATTCATACGCATCCCGGCAATTTTCAATACCCAGCTTGAACTTTATGCCCGCGCCTTCTATGCCGCAGAGGTTTTGGGTGCTATCGATAAAATCCATAAACCATTTTTTGATGCCATCCACCTGCAAAAACTGCCGCTGAATGATGAAGCGGCGATTGCCGATCTGTTCGAGAAAAATGGTGTCAGTCGCGCCGATTTCAACAAGGCATTCCGCTCGTTCAGCGTCGATGCCAAGGTGCGCCGTGCTTCTGAATTGGGCAAACGGTATGGTATTCAAGCAACACCGAGCATGGTGGTTAACGGCAAATACCGCCTTGATCCCGGCATGAACAACGTTGGCGCCAATGGCATGATGAACGTGGTCGATTATCTCGTCGCTAAAGAAACAAAAGGTAAATAGGCCCTAACTCCGCCCATGAAAGCGGCACAGGTATTCGTCAAATGTTTGGAGAACGAAGGTGTGGAATACATCTTCGGTATTCCGGGCGAAGAAAACCTGGCGATGATGGATGCGCTGCTTGATTCATCGATCAAGTTCGTCACCGTCCGTCATGAACAAGGCGCGGCCTTTATGGCCGATGTCTATGGCAGACTGACGGGCCGGGCGGGGGTGTGTCTTTCCACCCTCGGCCCGGGTGCCACCAATCTCATTACCGGCGTGGCCGACGCCAATATGGATCATGCGCCATTAGTGGCGATTGCCGGTCAGGCCTCTACCGCACGCTTACACAAAGAATCACATCAGGTGCTCGATCTGGAGGAAATGTTCCGGCCGATCACTAAATACTCGGCACGCCTGCTGATGCCGGACATCATTCCCGAAGTCGTGCGCAAGGCCTTCAAACTGGCGCAAACCGAAAAAACCGGCGCGGCGTTTATCGAGTTTCCGGAAAACATCGCCGACATGGAAATGACCGGTCACACCGAACCCTTGTGGTCACGCCAAGCCGTGATTCCAGCGCCGGCGCAAGATCGTATCGAGGCTGCCGCCGCAGCGATTTCTGCCGCTAAAAATCCGATCGTACTCGCGGGACACGGCGTGGTTCGCGCCAATGCAGCACACCAATTGGCCGAGTTCGCCACCAAACTCAACATCCCTGTCGCCAACACTTTCATGGCCAAGGGTGTGCTGCCATTCAAGCATCCGTTGGCGCTGGGCAGCGCCGGGTTGCAGGCGAAAGATCATGTCGGTTTTGGCTTTGATAAGGCCGATGTCATTATCTGCGTGGGTTATGATCTGGTAGAATATCACCCTTATCTTTGGCATCCGACGCGCGACCGCTTCATTATTCACATCGACTTTCAGCCCGCGGAAGTGGATTCTCACTACGGCGTGAGGGTCGGCGTGGTCGGCGATATCAAACAGAGCCTGCAACGCATCGCCGAAACCGCGACGCCACATCAAGGCACTGCACTGCGCCCGCTGCGCGATGCGCTGATCAAGGACATGAACGAGCATGCGCAGAGCGATGCCTGGCCGGTAAAACCGCAAAAACTGATCTGGGATTTGCGCACGGCGATGGCACTGGAAGACATTGCCATCTGCGACGTGGGTGCGCACAAAATGTGGATGGCACGCATGTTCCGCTGCGAACATCCCAACACCTGCATCATTTCCAACGGCTTTGCCAGCATGGGCATTGCCGTCCCGGGCGCTATCGCTGCCAAGCTCGCCTATCCCGATCGCAATATCGTGGCCGTGACCGGCGATGCGGGGTTTTTAATGAATAGCCAGGAGATCGAGACTGCGATGCGGCTCAAGCTGCCGCTGGTGATCCTGATCTGGAACGATGGGGGTTATGGCTTGATCGAATGGAAACAGATGAAGGCCTATGGCCGCCCCAGCCATGTCAGTTTCGGCAACCCGGACTTCGTCAAATACGCCGCGGCCTTTGGCGCCAAAGGCTACCGGGTCGAAAGAACTGGCGACTTGCTGCCGATACTAAATAAGGCGCTGGCCGATAACACCGTCAGCATCATCGATTGCCCCGTAGATTATTCGGAAAACCTGAAACTTACGTCTAAACTGGGAGAGATGGTCTTTCAATTGTGATGGAACAAGTGAACACGCATAACACCCATGTTAAACATGCTCCAGTCGCCGAATCTATCGTCCCGGCTACCGGTAGCAAACTGCGGCTGCTGAGTTTCAATATTCAGATCGGCATGGCCTCGACCCGCACCCGTCATTATCTGACCCATAGCTGGAAACACCTGCTGCCTCATTCCAAGGCCTTTGAAAATCTCGACCGTATCGGCCACTTGATCAGCGACTATGACATCGTTGGCTTGCAAGAGGTTGATGCCGGCAGTCTGCGCAGCCATTTCGTCAATCAGATCGAATATCTCGCCGAGCGTGGCCGCTTTCCGTTCTGGCATTGCCAGACCAATCGCAACCTCGGCCGATTTGCCCAACACAGTAATGGCCTGCTCAGCCGCTTTAAACCGACGGGCGCGATTGAATATCGCTTGCCGGGATTAATTCCGGGGCGCGGTGCACTACTGGTGCGTTATGGCCGCCATGACAGCGCATTTAACTTGCTGTTAGTGCATCTGGCCCTGGGCAAGCGCGCGCGCCAAAACCAACTCGACTTTATCAGCGAGCTGGTGAATGAACACCGGCATATTTGTGTGATGGGGGATTTCAACTGTCCACCCGACAGTCCGGAGATGCAACGCCTGTTTCGCAACACCCATTTAGTTTTACCGGAAGAAGAACTGCATACCTTCCCCAGCTGGCGGCCATGGCGCAACATCGATCACATCCTGACCTCGAGCAGTGTCAAGGTCAACAACGTGCACGTCGTCAATCATGCGCTTTCGGATCATCTCCCGATCGCGATGGAACTGACTCTGCCCGCAGAAGTGCATCTGACCGCCTAACAGTCTGTTAATCCTGGCGCTCGTCTTCGCTCTCTTGTTCCGCCTTGGCCCGATCTTCCTCGGCACGCCGACGCCGGTTGCGAATATCATCCATCGCCAAAAACCCTAAAAATCCAAGCACGGCGAGCAAAATGCCTACTTCTATCAAAACTGGTGTCATTATCCCCTCAATTTTTCCAACCTGGCGGTCGTTAGTATAGTCAAATTAACTTTTAATTCAGTCAGTTATTGTGAACTTAATTTAACAGACTGGGTCTTAGTTTGTAATTTTTTAAGCTCTAATTAATTCTGCTTATATCTAATGGTATCTAAGATCACGGCGACGCCGTCGCACGAAAGGGGCTAGCACTATGTCACTACAAGCTACCGGCCAACAAGTAAAAGTGTGGGATGGCTTTGTCCGCTTCTTTCACTGGAGCCTGGTGCTCTCGTTCATTGCCGCCTATTTGACCTTTCAGTTCGGGATGCAAGAAACCCATGCCATCCTCGGTTACTTCATCACTGGCCTCATCATATTTCGAATCATCTGGGGCTTTGCCGGTTCCCAATACGCCCGCTTCAGCAATTTTATTTACCGCCCAAAAACGGTAATCGACTACATCAAATCCATCTACTCCGGACAGCCTGCGCATTATCTTGGCCACAACCCGGCAGGCGGTATGATGGTACTCGCCTTGCTCACCGCATTAACGATCATTACTGTTTCGGGCCTGGTCATCCTCGGCACCATTGAATTCGATGGCCCGCTGGTGGGTGTATTACATAACCTTGGTGATGAAACTGTATACGCCTTCCGCGAAATTCATGAGGTCTGTGTCAATGTGATGTTGGCACTAATAGCATTTCATGTGGTTGGCGTGATACTCGCCAGCGTGCAACACAAAGAAAATCTGGTCAAAGCAATGCTGACCGGCTACAAACAACATTTTGGGCACTAAAAATTATTTTAAGGGAGACCAAACATGTACAAACATTGGCTACTAGGAGGCGCACTAGTACTCAGTTGCCTGCCGGTGCTTGCAGAAGAAGCACTGGAACAACCCGTTCGCTGGACGCTGGACACCTCGCCCCGCGCCGAATGGCTGCAGCTGGCCAGCGCTGATGAAGCCAACGAAGATGAGGCGACTGAACATGCTGGTGTGAATACCGCTGTCACAAAACCAAAATTCAAGGAGCATCTGGTCACCGCCAGCAAGATCCACAAATACCTGGGTATCGGTTCTCTTGGCTTGGCCGGTCTAACCTTGTTAGCCCCGAAAGAGGAAGACGGTGCACACGAATATTTAGCTAAAGGTGCAGCCGCACTCGGCGTGGGCGCAGTTATCACTGGTTTAGTGTTTCATTGGGATGACATCGAACTCAACCAAGGTTTCGACAATCCCGACAATCTTCATGCCCTGTTGACCACCCTCGGTACTTTGGGTTTTCTCGGGGCAGTGAGTGAGGCTCCCGCCAGCGGCCATGCCGGCCTGGGGGCAGGTGGTGCGATAAGCATGGCGATCGGCATCAAGATGACGTGGTAACACAACGAGCAGAGGATTTTATGAAGATCAAGATGTGGGCTGTTGCATTATGTTTGTTGTTCCCTTTTGCTGGTCAGGCTGGCATCAATGATATGATCCAAAACTACAATCCCGGCGGCAAGCTGACATTTAGCGCCGACAGAGGTAAAGAGTTGTGGACCAAAAAAACAGTCAGCAGCGAAGATGGCAAAGAGCGTGAATGCACCACCTGCCACAACAAGGACATGACCAAATCCGGCAAACATGCCAAGAGCGGCAAGGTAATTGACCCGATGGCGATGACCGTCAACAAAGATCGCTTCAACGATCCCAAAAAGATTGAAAAGTGGTTTACCCGCAATTGCAAATGGACGTACGGTCAGGAATGCACCAACCAGGAGAAAGGTGATCTTCTCACTTATCTCTCCAGTTTCTAACCAAGGATTGAGGACCTATGAAAAGCAAATCGACTATTCTGGCAGTCACTGCGGCATTACTGATCAGCAGCACTGGCACTGCCCTGGCGGAAGGTTCCTGGTCTGATTTTCTTTCGCTGTCGCGCAAAAAGGAAGTTGCCCCCATCACTGACGCCACTTACAACGAAGAATGTGGTTCCTGTCACTTTGCCTATCAGCCCGGCCTGTTACCTGAGCAATCCTGGCGCAAATTAATGGCCGCAGATGCGCTTTCAGATCACTTCGGCGAGAATGCCGAACTTCCTGAAGACACTCGCACAAAACTACTCAACCTCTTGGTCGCAGGTTCAGCAGAAAAATCTGCTTACAAACGTTCCAAGAAGATCATGGCCTCGCTCAAGGACGGCGATGCCCCGCTACGCATTATCGAAACGCCTTACATCAAGCGTAAACACCATGATATTCCTGAGAATCTGATCAAAGGTCCCAAGGTCAAATCACTCAGCTTCTGCGACAAGTGCCACACCGAAGCCGCCAAGGGCAATTTTGACGACGACACTGTCGATGTCCCCGGTCACGGCCGCTGGACCTGGTAACCCGCAACCCCACCACTTTTGGCGGCGGCTGTCCTTAAGACTGCCGCCGCTGAGCCGATAACAAAAATAATCGCCGCCTGGGCGTGCCGCTTAAAACCTGCCTACATGATCGATAAATTAGAAAAGGTTTCTATTTTCAAGGGACTGGATCACGCTGTCCTGGTCGATATATCCCTGCTGTGTCAATCCATTGTCCTAGAAAATGGAGAAACCATCATCGCGGAGAAGGTGAACGAGTCCTTCGATCTTTTTTTTCTGATCCGTGGCAATGTTGAAATCACTTCCAACACCACTCCTTTAGCGAGTGGCGAGGCCGTTTTATCGCGAGAAGATAAGGAGTTATTAGGGGAAGTCAGCTGGCTGCTCAATGTCCGCCGGACGGCTACTGTAAAAGCAGTGGGCGAAGTCGAAGTTATCCGCGTCAATGGCCCGCGTTTTATGTCGTTTCTGGAGCGCAAACCAGAAGGTTTCCGCATCATGCGCCGCATTGCACGCCAGATCGCCAGCCGCCTCAATGAATCCGACAACCTCCTGAAACAGATTCTCTGGAACAGCAATATTTAATTCTTCATTGTTGCGCTTCAATTGTCGCTGCAATCAAATCACGCAACTCGCTATTGGTTGTTTTCGACTTCACCAACACCCCGGCCACCTTCGCTGCGTATTCATGACTGACATCGTGCGCTGAAAATATGATCACCCGTGGCGGCACAACCCGGCGCTCGATGATGTCAAGCAGATCCAATCCCGAACCGTCCGGCAGCCCCACATCCAGCAACACAAGATCAAAACGCTCAGACTCAAGCAGTTTCCTTCCCTCCTCCAAGGTCGGGGCACTCACCAGCTCACAACTATCCCCCAGGACGTTACTCACAATCCTGAAAATATCCAGCTCATCTTCCACATGCAGCACACGTGGCCGCCGCCCATTTTTTGAGGCCTGCCTGACCACAGCGATCAGACGCTGCTGATCGAAGGGCTTATCCATCCAGTCCAATACGCCAATGGCCCCACCGTTGAGCTCGCGCTTCGCCTCATCCGCTTTTGCCGACACCACGACCACAGGGATGTCACGCGCCGAAGCATCATTCCGCAAACTCACCAGAAATGACACCCCATCCTCACCTGGCAGCATGATATCCAATGTTATCAGCCTGTAGGCATGCCCTCGCTTGCGAATCAACTCCCGCGCCTGCACTGCATCATAAGCAATATCGCTATCGTAGCCTGCCTCAGCCAGCATTCTTTGAATCAATACCGCCACATCCGGATCATCTTCAACAATCAAGACTCGCGGCGTTTTCTCGTTCCATATCTCTTCCAGATTCTTTGTTTTAATTGATTTACTCGCCCCCAACATGACCGGCAAATCAATCATAAAACTCGTCCCCACACCAACACGACTGATGAAACTGATACGGCCGCCATGCTTTTCAACAATCACTTTAGCGATCGCCAACCCCAGGCCTGTCCCGCCTTTTTTGCGAGTATCCGACGAATCAGACTGCGTGAAGCGCTCAAACACCTGGCCCTGGAATTCATCCGGAATACCAGTCCCATAATCGGTAACCGTTATCCGCGCTGCATCTTTACCCTGTCTTACCGCGCTAATCTCTATCTTTGCGCCTTCTTCTGAGAACTTGGCGGCATTGGACATCAGATTCCCCATCACCTGCATCATACGATTGCGATCCGCGTAAAGGTGAGCGCCTTCTATCATACGTGTAATCACAAAACTCACTCCACGCTGCGTAGCATAGGCCTGATGCTCCTCCACGGCTTGTTTGAGCAATGTTGCCAACTCGATTTCATCGAATTTAAACGCCATTTTTCCCGATTCAATTTTCTGCAAATCGAGGATGTCGTTAATCAGTAGCAACAGGCGCTCCGTATTACTTGTGGCAATCTTAAGCATCTCATTCATTTTAGGCGGAATTTCGCCAGCGGCCCCACCCGCCATCAAACCCAAAGCGCCACGTATGGAGGTTAATGGCGTGCGCAACTCATGGCTCACTGTTGATACGAATTCATTTTTCATCTTATCGATGCGCTTGCGTTCAGTAATGTCGCGCACAATGCCACTATAGAATTTCTTGCCATCAAGATTCATGGCGCTGACCGCCAGATCGATAGGAAAGGTACTACCATCCTTACGCTTCCCCTCAACCTCACGCCCAATACCAATGATTTTCGCTTTGCCTGTTTGTTGATAATTATCCAGATATTGATCATGCTCCGCCGTATATGGCTCCGGCATCAGCATATTGACATTCTTCCCGATCACTTCATCCGACTTATAGCCAAATATGCGCTCTGCAGCCGGATTAAATTCCTGTATCAAGCCATACTCATCAATGGCAATCAAACCATCAACCATGTTTTCAACCACGATCCGCTGCCTCGTCTCTGAGCTTTTTAATCGCTGCAATGCCTGTTCAGCGGCCTCAAACTCATTTCCGGTGCGCCGGTACATGCTTACCGCCCCCACCAATAGCAAAGGAAATGCGATCCCAGCTCCCACCAGAATCAATATCAATTCTTCATTCTGATCCGAAACCCTGGACTGCAATGAAATGTTGAGATCCTGCGCTACTTCTCGATAAGCTTTTCTTGCACCACTGATCGCATCTTCGCCCATCTTAAAAATGGTTTCGTGCCGCGTCTTGTCAACCCCCTTGCCGATCATGGCAACATATTTGTCTGTGGTCGTTAACATCTGGCGCAATGATTTGAGCTCACTGCCCCACCCACCAACCCCCCGATCGTCAAGAATTTGTAAATTACTTCTGATCACTCTCGCTTGTCTCTCATACTCCTTAATCACACCATACAACTTGCGACCTAATATTTCTTGATCCTCTCCTGAAATTTGATGTGCGCGCACATGTAATATCTGCAATCTTTCGAGAGACTCCACCAATCCCGGGAAACGCACCACCACCAAATCCATCAGGTAATGGCTTTTCATTTCGGGATCCAACACTAGCTGCGAGCCGTTTGCCACCTCACGCATCAACAAATGCAACTCAACAATAAGCTCGGAATATGCGTCTAGTTTTTCTTTCGCACCCGCCGCCCCTTCAGAATTTTGCGCCAATTCAAATGCCTTTTTCTTTATCATCTCCTGGCCATCGCGCACGCGTAGCTTTTCAGAATGCCCCTCAGCAACAGCTGCATCGATAATGGCAAGCGTCTGCCGCATAAGTTCATTAACTTTTTTTGTGCGCTCAGACTCTGCCTGCGGTAACGCCCATTGAATTCGTATTTGCTGTAATAAAATGGCGACATCAAAGAGAGCTCCTTCCTGATGCACCCCCTCAAGCTCCCGTTTGGTCTCGTCGATAGCATCGCGAAGATTGGCAACACTATGAAACCCCATTGCCAACAAAATGCTCATCGGCACTGCCGTGATCGCCAGATAACGCCAAAATCCCATTGGTGTACGCGCAGGTGCCATGTGCCATGTGCCATCCATAATGATTAACTGAATCGATTATGCTGTTTATATCTTTTGCTTTTCAACAACACGCAGACTAATTTGTCTTGGCGATCAATTTATACGCAGCAACGCTGCTGCTTTATTTGCCATGATTGGCGACAAGTGGAAGAGGGATATAAGTAGCTGGAATTTTAAAGAGATGGCGCGCCCGAAGGGATTCGAACCCCTGACCTCAGCCTCCGGAGGGCTGCGCTCTATCCAGCTGAGCTACGGGCGCGTGATGTGACATTATGACATTTTTGATGGCTGCCTTCAGCAACCCATTTACGGGGAGCCCTCCCCAGAATGGCCGGCTAGGATACCGGTTTGCTGATAAAAGGTCTATCGGCTAGATTTTGAGCATGCCCCGCAAATTGGCCAGATGCGCCTGACCGCGCTCTTGCCGCTCTTCGACACTTACCACTTGCCCGATACCCCGCCACTCGAGATCGTCTTCGGGCAGCTCCTGTAAAAACCGGCTCGGCTCGACGGCAGCCAGCTCACCGCCACGTTTGCGGCGGGCGCAAAGAGTAAAGGTAAGTGTCTTCTGGGCGCGGGTGATGCCGACGTAGGCCAGTCGCCGCTCTTCTTCGAGGCTGTTTTCCACGATACTGGTACGATGCGGCAGCAGCTCTTCCTCCATGCCCACCAGGTAAACATGAGGAAACTCCAAGCCTTTGGCGGCGTGCAGGGTCATCAGGTGCACCTGATCGCCGGACTTGTCATCCTCTTGCCGCTCCAGGATATCCATCAGGCTCATATGTGCCACCAGATCAGCAATGGTTTTTTCCTCAGTATCCTGTTCGTATAAGCGCTGCATCCAGGCGACCAATTCGTAAACATTGGCCATTTTTTTCTCGGCCTGCTTCAGATCCTTGCAGGTGTCATTGAGCCAGGCCTCGTAATTGATTTCACGCAACATGTCTTTAACCGTAGCGATGGGATCGCCGCGCTCGGCGCGATCGCTCACCTCTACCAGCCATTGCGTGAACTGCCGCAAGCGCTGCAGCGCGCGCTCACTCAAATGCTGCTCGACTCCCAATTCGAAGCTGGCCGCAAACAGACTATTGCCTCGTTCCGAGGCATAGGTGCCCAATTTTTCCAAGGTCGTGGTACCGATCTCACGCCGCGGCGTATTCACCACCCGCAGAAACGCGGCGTCGTCATCGGGATTCACCAACAAACGCAAATAGGAAAGGATATCCTTGACTTCGGGTTGACTAAAAAACGATGCGCCGCCGCTTAGGTAATACGGAATTTTCTGTTCACGCAAGGCACGTTCAAACAAGCGCGATTGATGGTTGCCGCGATAAAGAATCGCATAGTCGCGATATTCGGTGCGATGCTTGAATTTGTGGCTGATGATTTCAGACACTACCTGCTCCGATTCATGTTCATCGTTGCGCAAGGTAATCACGCGAATGGGATCGCCATATCCCAACTCGCTCCACAGCGTTTTTTCAAACACATGTTGATTGTTGCTGATCAACTGGTTGGCAGCCTTGAGGATACGGCCGGTAGAGCGGTAATTCTGTTCCAGCTTGATCACTTCCAGATTCGGAAAATCGTTTTTCAGCAGCAACAGATTCTCCGGCTGCGCGCCACGCCAGGCATAAATCGATTGATCGTCATCGCCGACCACAGTGAGTGCGCCACGCACGCCCGTGAGCAGCCTCACCAATTGATATTGCGTGGAATTGGTATCCTGATATTCATCGACCAGCAAATAACGGATCTTGTTTTGCCAGCGCTCTTTGGCCGCCGCATCCTGCTGAAACAGTCGCACCGGCAACAGAATCAAGTCATCGAAATCGACGGCATTGTAAGCCTTCAATGACCGTTGATACTGGGCGTAGAGCTGCGCCATACCGTTCAATGCCGCATCGTTATTGGCCTCAACCAGCGCTTCTTCCGGCATCAACAGATTGCTTTTCCAGCGCGAGATCTGCCACCGCGTTTGATCCACCACACCGCCGTCTTCACCATAGTCGCGACGCAGCATTTCTTTAATTAATGTCGCGCTATCCTGCGAATCAAAAATGGTAAAGCCTGGTTTATAGCCCAGCGCCTTTAACTCGGCGCGGATAATGTTCAGCCCCAGCGTATGAAACGTCGACACCTGCAAGCCATGCGCCTCTTTGCCCTTGAGCAATTCGCCGACACGGCTCTTCATCTCGCGCGCCGCCTTGTTGGTAAAGGTGACGGCCGCAATATTTTTCGGTGGGATGCCACATTCCTTAATCAGGTGGGCGATCTTTTGGGTGATGACGCGCGTTTTACCGCTGCCGGCACCGGCCAGCACCAACAACGGGCCATCCAAGTGTCGCACGGCCTGGCGCTGACGGGGATTGAGTTGAGACATGAGGAACTGCGACCCTTAACCTAAAAACGGTGATTATCCGCAAAAAACGCAAATAAACGCGAAATTAATTTTTGTAGCTAACGGAAGTAACTCGCTCATTCGTCAGACGCAGCAAAGAAAATTTTAGTGCTCGAACGCCTTGGCGTCCTTGGCGGTTCGAGCAGAATTCTTCGGTTACCCGCTGAGACCGGCCGGCTTGGCGCCGCCCAGATATTCTGTCAGCGTAACGGTAGGCACTTTGTTCTTGTCCACCATCGGATACATGGAGCAGCGTTCACACGCCATCAACCGCGGTTGCGCACCAATGGCCGCTTTACCAGTAGGGCGACTCCGCAATTCGTTGCAATTGCCGACGCTCATGTACGCCCGCTGCGGTTGGCAGTAGAAGATCCGATTCTTATCCATAATTGCCCTCGATTGATTTTCAGCATCACCACTATGTACGATGCCTTGCACTGCTATGGGCGCTCGCCCTTCAATGTATGCATTCAGCCCCGACCGAATCAATCCAACCACGGCACAACAACAATTCGACGTTGTAAGTTCCCGCCCCCAACAGGGAAGGAAGGGATAAAACAGACTGTACATTATAACTTTTTACCTAAAATCAAACAACTAGCCGCTCCGAGAGGCGGAGGAGGGGCCCCACGTCAGTGGGGATCGCACCCCCACCGGCGGTCGCATCCCCGATATTCATCGGGTCCCCTGCTCTTCGCCTCGGGTGTGCCACCCTCGGTGGTGGCGGCGAGCTTGAGGGTAATAATGAAGTGAAAATGCTGCACCACCCCTAGAGACAGGGAATGGGCGACTAAACCGGGTAGGCATCCATCTCACAATGGGTCACCCGTCCGCCAAAAACCGTCACCACGCCATGTGCTCGCCGATTGCCATCGCCACTAAACTCGAAGCGGTATTCGCGATAAAGCCTGACCCGGCCATCGGTGCTGCGCCGCGTTCGGAAGCGGGTAAGCGCTACCGTATCATCAAGAAAAATCACGCCCACCTCTTGGCAACGCCGACGGGCGTAATCACTGGCCCGTTCCCGCGCACGCTGCCCGTCCCACCACAGGGCAACTGCGGCGACGAGCGCAAGCAGCAAGAATAACTCTTCTGAAATCAATCTGATAAAGTAATTTTAATTACTGACGAAAATAGTCGTACAACCCCGCCACTGACCCTGGCAACAGTTCGACACAGAGTGTGTATTCTTCTTCATCAAGATCCGCCTCTTCCTCGCTGCCCGTCAAAGTCAGGGCGGCGATCGGCTGCAACAATTCGCGCATAGGCTTAGGCAATTTTTCCCACACCTCAGAGTGTTCGGCCACCGCCAGCATGAAGCCCACACACCAGCCCTCGTAGGAATCAAAGATCTCGCCATCCTCCTCTTCCTCGATCACCAGGGGTTCAAAGCGCTGGCCTGCCGCCAAACCCGCCTCAATATTCTGCCGCAATCGTTGCATCAGACCGGTCAGATACTGCTCTTCAGCGGCATCGGCAAAGCGGGGCGCGCCCCACACCGCTGTCAGCCAATCCTCCACCGGCAACAGGGTTTGGCTCACGATCAAGGCCGTTAAATAACCATGCACCTCTTCCAAGGGCAACCGTTCGCCTGCTTCAGTCTCGCCCAGCAAAAAGGCATCAAGCACTTGCAGCTCGTCATCGGAAAGCGGGGGATTGGCCGTGGTCGTCATCATTTATCCTTGGGGGTTCGTGGCAGGTAATGCGGCAAAATACACCAAAATCCCCGCGCCAGATAGTTTGCCTCTTGGGAAATCGCGAGGAAACGGGCTATAGTAACACCCATGGCCGACCAGACCTCGCTGTATGCCGACCCCGCCGAACTGCTCAAACTGGCCCGCTATCGCATGCCTTTTGGCAAATACAAAGATCGACTGTTGATTGACCTGCCGGACACCTATGTCACCTGGTTTGCCCGCAAAGGCCTCCCCCCGGGCGAACTCGGCCGCATGCTGGGCATGCTCTATGAAATCAAACTCAATGGGCTGGAATACCTGCTTCAGCCCTTGCGCACACCGGCGGTGCCCTCGCATCTCCACTAGCCCATGAGCGAAATCTTCATCGGGCGCCAACCCATTTATGACCGCGATCTGGTCGTTTACGCGTATGAACTTTTATATCGCGCCAACATCGGCGATGACGCCAACGTCGTGGACGACGATCATGCCACTTCGCACGTTATCATGAACACATTGACCGAGTTTGGCCTCGAAAAACTGATTGGCGACACCTTGGCCTTCATTAATCTGCCCAGGAGCTTTATTGTCGGCGACTATCCGATTCCGTTATCGAAAACCCAATCCGTACTCGAAGTACTGGAAGATATCGCTGTCGACGATCAGGTGCTGGCGGCCGTTAAAAAACTCGGTGACGATGGCTTTACCATCGCCCTCGATGATTTTCGTTACCACGATGAATTAAAGCCGCTGATTGCCTTGGCCAAGATCGTCAAGGTCGACATTCTGGGCATGGATCGCGACACCATTAAATACAATTACGACAAACTACGGTCCTTTGGCGTAAAGTTGCTGGCAGAAAAGGTTGAGACGCAGGAGGAATTCGAATTTACCAAACAATTGGGCTTCGATTATTTTCAGGGCTATTTTTTCTGCCGCCCGAACATCCTGCAAAAAACCTCGGTTCCGACCAATCGATTGGTGATCATGAACCTGTTGGCGCAACTGCATACTCCCAACGCCGATCTGAAGAAAATCGCCGAGCTGGTCAGCAATGATGTTGCCATCAGCTATAAAATCCTGAGGTTTATCAATTCCGCCGCCGTTGGCTTGCCGAAAAAAATCGAATCCATTCATCAAGCGGTTATTTATCTTGGCATCAAAAATGTGACTAATCTGGCGTCGTTGATTGCGATGTCGAAGATTGATGACAAACCCAGTGAATTGATTGCCACCGCCATTATTCGCGCCAAGATGTGCGAGCAGCTCGGCGCCATGAGTGGCGGATCGCGTGAAACTTATTTCACCATCGGTTTATTTTCCGCCCTTGATGCCTTGATGGACATGCCGATGGGCGAAGCCCTGTCGACACTGCCATTGATTCAGGAAATCAAACACGCATTACTTGGCCAGCCCTGCCAGGAACGAGATGCGCTGCAATGCACCATCAACTACGAGCGCGGCAACTGGGATGAGGTAACGTTTGCCAAACTTGATTCCAGCGACATCAGCAAGGCCTATCTGGATGCCGTTAGCTGGACCGATCAGATCATGCAACAAGTCGGCGATTGATCATTGCCCCAACAATGCTGGCAATAATTACCTATCCAGCCGCTTGCACCACTACTTCAGCGCCTCACCTTGCTGACGATGCTTCCAGGCCGACCAAAAGCTTGATCGTTTAGCTTATATTACGTGAACACGTTTTTTAGCGTTGGCTACCGATAATACATATTCCACCCAGGATCATGCCATGAGCAACGACACACTAGAGCTTCGCCCTGCGACCGAACGCGGTATCGCCAATTTTGACTGGCTTGATTCGCGCCACACGTTTTCCTTTGGCCATTATCACGATCCATTACAAATTGGATTTTCTGATCTGTTAGTGATCAACGATGACCGTGTAAAACCCGGCCGTGGTTTCAGCCCACACCCGCACCGTGACATGGAAATTTTTTCCTATGTGCTGGAAGGGGCGCTGGAACATAAAGATTCCATGGGCAATGGTTCTGTCATTCGCCCCGGTGATGTGCAAATAATGAGCGCCGGGACGGGCATTACTCACAGCGAGTTTAATCACTCTGTCGATGAGGAAGTCCATTTCCTGCAAATCTGGGTCGTCCCTGATCGCAAGAATGTCGAGCCACGTTATCAGCAACGGTATTTTTCCGTACCCGATAAACGCGGGCGATTAAAATTAATCATTTCGCCGAATGGCGAACATGGCTCTCTTAGCGTCTATCAGGACGTAAGAGTTTATGCCGGTTGTTTTGATGGCGATGAATCGGCCGATTTGTTGCTCGGTTCAGGTCGCAATGCCTATGTACATGTGGCGCGCGGCAGCATCTCACTCAATGGCGTCAAGCTGCATGCAGGTGATGGCGCGCGGGCACGTCATGCACGACGCTTGAGTCTGGCTCAAGGTGAAAATGCCGAGGTACTGGTGTTTGATCTGAGGCCGCACGAATTGCCGCGATCCTGAACCTCGTTACGGCTACGTCCTGGCCGAAAATAGCGGGTATTGGCGTAGTATTCGGCGCATTCATTGGCCACATCGTACCCAGGCAAGCCCAGAATAGGGAAGGGCGCCAAATCTCGCGGCTGCAATAACTCACCGCAAGCAAGCGTTTGCATCAACTGTTCGTCCAACCATTGCCGTTGCGCGTCCTGAGACAAGACAAAAAAATCTTTCACCACTGGCAGTAAAATGCAGTTAGCTGTCATTCCGATATAAGGCGCCAATCCCTTCTCATACAAGGCGTGGCCAAACACTACGCAGCGCAATTTGGTTTCCAGCTCTACGCGTCGCTGCCAGAATAATTCCTGCCACTGAAAATCGCGAATCAATTGCAGCAGTGATTCATCACAGGAAATAATCACCACGCCACCCTCATCGAATAAAGACAGCATATTCTCCAGCGGCGAGCGGCGGCCATGCTCGCCGTACTCAAATCGCATTTTGGCGGAAGGCAAGTGCAATGAATTGATCAGAGCCTTGGTCTTGGGGAAGACAAGCCAAGTCAGAAATTGAAAGAAGTCGTGCCAGTTTTCGGCGCGGGTCTGTATCTCTCCGGTTTGATAAATGCGCGGTGCATAGTGAGCTTCAAAACAATCGGGCTTGCCATTCTGAGCGACGATCTTTAATTGCTTGCCGGCCAGCGTGCGCACCGCTTGCGGCCATTCGTCCAGCAGCCGTTGATAATCGGCCAACGTCGGCCAGGCAGTGAAATGTTCGAATCGCGCCAGCAAAGGTGACACCGGAGCATACAGCGGGGAGCGACGCGCAAGATCAGCAACCCAGGGGCGAGGGGGGTTATATATCATTGCTCCATTTTAACATTACAGTTCCGGCAACGGCTTTACCGGGGCTTCCATCCAGCGATCATCCTGCCGCCAGTCAATCTCCGGGTTATCGATGTAGAGTTCTGCTTCGTTGCCATCGGGATCGCGCAAGTACAGACTTTTGCTAATCGTATGATCAGCCGCGCCATCGATCTGATAACCAGCCTCCTGCGCGCGCTGCCGTGCTGCCTTGAGCGCTTCAATGGAATCACCCACTTTCCAGCCGATGTGGTACAAACCTAGTCGCCGCCCGGTCAGTGGGCCAGGCGCCTCGCCGACCTCGATCAGCAACAACTCATGGTGGGTGCGGCCGCCAGTCAAAATCGCTGCTCGGCCACCAAAGATCTTGCCGGTGACCTGCAAGCCGACCACCCGGTGATAAAAACTCACCGACTTCTCGAGATTGCGCACATACAGCACCACATGCCCCAGCTCCGCCATAGCACCTCCCATGGCCATTTAGATTCCCTGGAATTTGGTCGAGACCGATGGTAGCAGGTTATCAGCACCCCATCCCAACCATCCCAAGCCAATTGTTAACTTTTCTGTCTCGGCACTAGCATGCACGCGCAGAATCTTCGAAAATGGCTTTATGCCCAATGCCTACGCCATCATCATCGTACTATTTATCCTTGGAGGAGCCGCCACCACAATTTGGGGCTGGACGATTCTCGCCAAGGCCCGGCAACGACGTCGCTGGCCGCAGACGGAAGGGATTATTGAAAGCGCAAAGCGCGCCTCGGACAGTGATGATTTATTGCCGGAGATCGTGTTTAGTTACCAAGTCGGCAATAATTCCTATCGGTGTCATTATGAATTTCCCGGCGGCACCACACCGACACCTGAACTAAGTACGAGTTATTTAAATAAATATCGCTCCGGCAGCAAGGTACACGTCTTTTATAACCCAACTACGCCACAGATCGCCACGCTCGAACCGAGCGTGGCGGGTGACTGGTTGATTTTGGCATTGGGGCTGCTAGCCGCGCTCGTGGGTATCGTCATGTTATTTACGTGAGCGCCGGATAATCGGTATAGCCCTTCTCACCGGTGCTATAAAAAGTATTCGGGTCCGGCGTATTCAGCGGTGCATTTTTCTTCCAGCGCTCTGGCAAATCCGGATTGGCGAGAAACAGTCGGCCCACTGCAATCAAATCAGCCCGGCCTGCGGCCAGGTCTTTTTCTGCCCGCTCTGCATCGTAGCCGCCTGACAGTATCAACGTATCGCAGAATTGATCACGAAAAACTTCTTTGATCGAGACAGGCACAGCTGGTGCACCCATGGGAGAATGATCCACCAAGTGCACATACATTACATTCAAAACATCCAGCAGGTCTGCGAGATATGAATAATCTTTCTCCATCGCATCATAGAGCGGCATATCGTTGAACACACCATAGGGTGATAAACGGACCCCCACTCGCTGATGCCCTATCGCATCAGTGGTTGCCTCAACCACCTCCCGCAGAAACCGCGCACGATTTTCTATCGTGCCGCCATACTTGTCTTGTCGTTGATTCGAATTGGGACGAATGAACTGCTCCAACAAATAACCATTGGCAGCATGGAGCTCCACGCCATCAAATCCAGCTGCGACTGCATTCCGCGCCGCCCGCGCGTATTCATTTATGGCGTTGCGAATATCTGCCTCGGTCATGGCCTCCGGGATCGGTAACGGCTTCATGCCCTCGGCATCGGTATACATCTCACCGGCGGCGGGGACCGCTGACGGCGCCAGCACTCGGGCACCCGCAGGCATATTTAATGGGTGCGAGATCCTGCCGGTATGCATCAATTGCATAAACATATGGCCACCCTGCTTATGAACAGCGTCGGTAATTTTTTTCCAGCCTTCTATTTGAGCGTCAGAAAAAATCCCCGGAATCCGCGCATAACCCAAACCGTTAGGGGAGGGTGACACGCCCTCTGTAATAATCAATCCTGCGCTGGCACGTTGTTGGTAATAACGCACCATCAATTCATTGGGAATATTGTTGATGGCCCGGTTGCGCGTCATTGGGGACATTACCAGGCGATTTTTTAATGTAATAGCTCCAAGACGATATTCAGAAAACACCCGTGACATAACAAGTCTCCTCAGTTAATCAACAGCGATTACCCTATATTACATGACATACACATTTTAATTATATTATAGAGATTACTGCATCCGTAGGCACCTCCTATTCTAAGGTCTAATAAACCTGGGCACACAGACTGAACCTGGATATCCAATGCGAAAATCTGCACTTGTTAGATTATTGTTCCATTTCGGTTTTGCGGTACTAGGGTTGCATTGCTTATCCGTCTACGGCGATGACTCTCCGGTCACGGTCATCGCCGCCGGCGACATCGGCGAGTGCAGACTTCCAGGCGCGAGTCTTACCGCGAATCTGATTGAGAAAATGGAAGGTGATATCCTGGCGGTCGGCGATTTGGTTTACCCCGAAGGCGCGCCCAAGGACTACATTAAATGCTATGAACCGACCTGGGGCCGATTCAAGGCACGCACCTTACCTACCCCTGGTAATCATGACTATGGAACTCGAGACGCAGCGGGATATTTTGGCTATTTTGGCACTCAAGCCGGTGAAATTGGCAAGGGCTATTACAGCGTTGATCGTCCGGGCTGGCACATCGTTGCGCTCAACAGCAACATAGACGCGCGCGCCGACTCCGAGCAGGTGGCATGGTTACAACACGATCTTGCCACTACCCAGGCATCGTGCATTCTCGCCTTTTGGCACCATCCCCGTTATAGCTCCGGACCCCATGGCAACAACAACCATATGGCGGCGATTTGGGAAATACTGGCACAACATCACGCCAGTATCGTCATTTCCGGCCACGACCACGACTATGAACGCTTGGCGCCGATGGATGGTGCCGGCCAGATTGATGTGCCGCACGGCATACGGTCGTTTGTTGTCGGCACTGGCGGTGCCAGGCTCTACAATTTCAGCATGCGTTCGTCGATTAGTGAAGCCTGGAATGGCAACACCTGGGGCGCGCTGAAACTGACACTCTTCCCCGGCCGTTACCGCTGGGAGTTTGTCCCCATAGAAGGCGGTAACTACCAGGACAGCGGTGAGGGTCGCTGTGCAACGGAGTAGTCGCGCGTCATCACATTCCTTGTGCGGGCGTGCCGACGGAGCCTCTGTAATCAGTGGTGAACGCCACCATCACCATGCACATGGCCATGCGCAAGCTCTTCTTCCTCAGCCTCACGCACATTGATTACTTCCACATCGAAGGTCACAGTTTTGCCCGCATAAGGGTGATTGGCATCCACATCCAACGTCTTTAATCCCACTTTGATGATGGTCGCCGGAACTGCGCCCGCCTTGGTATTCAGCTGCACGATCATTCCCGGTTTAAATTTGATTTTTGCTTTGGAAGGATTGATGACATGATTGATCGACACCCGTTGCAGTGCATTTTCCGTACGCTGACCAAAGGCATCGTCGGGGGAGAATGTAACTGACAGCCGTTCACCGGCCTGCTTGCCTTCCAGCGCCTGTTCCAGGCCCTTGATCAACTGGCCATGACCATGCAGATAGACCATGGGGCCATCTTCATGTGAATCCTCCAGCACTTCATGTCCTTGCTCACTGAGCTTGTAATGGATGGCCACCACCTTGTCTTTACCAATCACCATATCGCCGCCTCATCATGAAAGAGAAAACCGGTCACACTTAACGGGTGATTGTACTCGAAACTGGCGTTCTACTCCTCACGCCGCAGGCGAAACAAGCCTTCGGTTCCGCTGTCGCTGGTAAAATAGAGCGCGCCATCCGGGCCGACGGCGACCCCGACCGGCCGCGCCCAGCGATCCCCATTGGACAGTTGAAAACCGGTGACCAGCTCATCGACCCGCTTCGCCGTGCCCTGATCAAAGCGTACCGCCACCAGCATCGGCGGCCGGCGCGATGCCTCATCACCAAAAAAGCCGCCGCTCGGCTTGGTCCCCCAAGAACCTCGCAACGCGACAATGGCATTAAACTCCAGATTTGGGTCCATCGCCCCTTGCGGTACAAATGCCACGCCCATTGGCGCGCTGCGGGCAGGGAAGGTCACGGCCGGTGGTTGAACTTCAGCGATTGGGTGGGGCGGTGGGCGCTTGATACAGTCGTCACGCCGAATGTGCGCACCATCGTATTGAAACCATGGCATGCCGTGAAATGATCCCGCAGTCAGGCGACTGAAGTATTCCGGCGGCTGCTCGTAGCCATGATGATCGGGGCCATTGTTGCTGGCATACATATCCCCCGTTTTTGGATGCCAGGCAAAACCGACTGGGTTACGCAGACCGGAAGCGAAGGGTTTCCACCTTGGTTTGTCACCGTCTTCGCGCAATACCATCACGCCGCCGCGTTGATCGTCGAATGGATACCCTGCACCCAGATATTGATCGCTGCAATTACTACTGATACCTAGACTCAGATAAATGCGTCCATCGGGACCGATGGCAACTGTGCGACTATTGTGCCCGCCACCGCCCGGCAACGCTGCGAGCAGAGAAACTGAATCCGGCACAATGCGTGCCTGACCGGGTCGATACGACGCGCGGTACAAGCCACTTGTCTTCGCAATCAAGATCTCGTCGTTGCGCAACGCAACACTGTGCGGATAACCGCCGACGGTTAACAACACTTCAGGACGAACATAGGGTGGCGGCAACCGATAGACCTTACCGGATTTAGAACCAATCAAAAGATCGCCGTTGGCGGCAAAAGTCATCAAGCGCGGCCCATCCAGCGCAGCCGTGAGCAGCTCGAGGCGATAACCTTTGGGCACATTTACTTTCAGATGCTCGCCTGCAACATCAATCTGTTGCTCAGTCAAGACGAGCTTTTCCATGCTTGCATACGCTTGGGGCAGGATACAGAAACTGAACACAAAACCCAGAATTGAGCCAAACCGCGCACCTGAATAAAAATGATATCGGCGAAGCTCCGTAACAACGTTGAAATAGGGAATGCATTTCATACCGCCAACCCTTTGTGAACTAAGCACCTCAAATATAGCGACATACCCGCAAAAGGGAACACAAGTAGCGTGATAACAGCCCCAAAATAACTTTAAATTGTAAAATTTTGTTACATCTTCTCCGCCTGCATCTAAGGATGTATCTTTCCTCTGGACTCATTTTTCACCCGCTGTTGATAAACGCGTGGCCAGATAATACGGTAGATACATTCAGCCTTGGACGCGCTCTAATTGCTCGCTAATTTCCAACCAGACGGCTTCTGTCTCTGCCAGCATTTTCTCCACCTCGGCCTGACGCTGGAGCAGGGTTTTGAGTTGATCCTTTTTGGTAGCCTCATAGATCCCAGAATCGGCAAGTTGCTGCTGTAAACCGGCCTTTTCCTGGCCAAGCTTTTCCATTCGCACCTCGATTTTTTGCAGCTCTTTTTTCAGCGGCTGAAGTTTCTGCCGCTGTTCGGCCTCGTTGCGGCGCTGATCCTTGCGGCTGGGCGCACGCTCTGCATTGGTATTACCTATCGCATTCCGGCGTTGCGATAACCAGCGCGCATAATCATCCATGTCGCCATCGAATTCGCTGACACGGCCATCGGCCACCAGCAACCATTTATCGGTCACACTGCTGAGCAGACTGCGATCATGCGACACGATCACCATCGCGCCTTCAAATCCCTGCAATGCCACACTCAGCGCATCGCGCATATCGAGGTCGAGATGATTGGTCGGCTCATCGAGCAACAATAAATTCGGTCGCTGATACACCAGCATCGCCAGCACCAGCCGCGCCTTTTCACCGCCAGAGAAGGGGGCGATCGCATCGGTTACGCGATCCCCCTGAAACCCAAAACCACCGAGAAAATCGCGTAACGATTGTTCCATCGCCTTGGAATCAAGTCGCTGCAAATGCAACAGCGCACTCTCTTGTGCGTGCAATTGCTCAAGTTGATGCTGCGCAAAATAACCAATCCGTAACTCTGGCGCGAGCGTTTGCTTGCCTTGCAACGGCGCCAGCTCACCCGCGAGCATTTTGATGAATGTGGACTTGCCCGCACCGTTCGGTCCCAGCAAGCCAATCCGATCGCCGGGTACCAGACTCAGGCCGATATTGTCCAGAATGACATTGCCGCCATAACCCAGCGCAATCTTTTCCAGGCTCAACAACGGATGTGGTATTTTCAGCGGCGGGCGAAAGCTGAAATGAAAGGGGGAATCGACATGCGCCGCCGTGATCAACTCCATGCGTTGCAGCGCCTTTAAGCGACTCTGCGCCTGCCGCGCCTTGCTTGCCTTGGCCCGGAAGCGTTCGACAAAACTGTGCATATGCGCGATTTTGCGCTGCTGCTGCTCATAGGCCGACTGCTGTTGCGCCAACCGCTCCGCACGCCGCACCTCAAAGGCGGTGTAATTACCGCTATAGAGCGTTATTTGTTCATGTTCGAGATGCGCAATATGATTCACCACCTGATCGAGAAATTCGCGATCGTGCGAAATCAGGATCAAAGTGCCGGGATAATTGCGCAGCCAGTCTTCCAGCCACAGCACCGCATCCAGATCGAGATGATTGGTCGGCTCATCGAGCAACAATAAATCGGAACGGCACATCAAGGCTTGTGCCAGATTCAGCCGCATCCGCCAGCCGCCGGAAAAAGCGCACACCGGCGTCTGTTCCTGGTCCGGCATGAAGCCCAAACCGCTCATCAGTTTCGCAGCGCGGACGCGAGCATTGTAGCCATCGATGTTTTCGAGCCGGGTGTGGAGATGCGCGATTGCGTTGCCATCATGCGCAGCCTCTGCCTGTTCCAGCGCTAGCGCGATCTGTCGCAACTCGCTATCGCCATCCATCACATAGTCAATGGCACTGTGCTCAACCGCCGGCGTCTCTTGCGCCACATGCGCGATCACCCACTGCTTAGGAATCGCAACATCCCCCTGGTCGTGATGCAGCTGCCCACGCAGCAAGGCAAAGAGACTGGATTTACCGGTACCATTGGCGCCCGTCAGACCGACACGCTGACCGGGATGGATTTTAAAAGTTGCGCCCGCAAACAGCACGCGGCCGCCACGGCGCAGGGTGACATCATTGAAAACCAGCATGGGGCGGGAGTTTACCAGTCAATGCCGGCACATACCAAAAACAAGGCCCGCTCGAGGCGGGCCCTGTGAGGCGAAGTTTGGGCTTAAACCCTATTTTGCTGCTTTCGTCTCTCTTCCTGCACTTTACCAGGGCTTATTAACTTCTTCCCTGTATTTGTGTTAGAAATTAGCCGATGCTGGCAATGACTACAAGCCATCGCAGGGGCCTTTGTGTAATATGTCGTCAGTTGACGACGCGCTATCCAGGCGCCTCAGAGAGTCCTATACTTTATCCATAGCACCCCTAAGGAGATGAACATCATGCGCTATCTGGCAGCTAGCTTGACCCTGATCATCAGCCTGTTCCTGAGCGGCTGTGGCTATAACACCTTGCAAGCCACGGATGAACAAATTAAAGCTTCATGGTCGGAGGTCATCAATCAATATCAACGCCGTGCCGATCTGGTGCCGAATCTGGTCAATGTGGTGAAGGGATATGCGGCACATGAAGAAGAAGTGCTGACCAAAGTAACGGAAGCTCGCGCCAAAGTGGGATCGATGCAAGTGACGCCGGAGCTGATCAACAATCAGCAGGCCTTTGCCCAATTCCAGGCAGCACAGGGTGAACTCTCTTCCGCACTTTCGCGGCTGCTAGTGGTGGCGGAGAACTATCCGCAATTGAAGGCGGATGGTTTGTTCCGCGATTTGCAGGCGCAATTGGAGGGCACGGAAAACCGTATCACCGTTGCCCGTAATCGTTATATCAAGGCGGTAGAAGAGTACAACGTTACCGTACGATCATTTCCCAGCAATCTCACGGCCATGTTGTTCAGCTTTAAGGTGAAACCTAATTTCACGGTGGAAAATGAAAAAGCGATCTCAACTGCGCCCAAGGTTGATTTCGGCACAGTGCCGGCCAAGTAGCCCAGCCTCTTGCCGGCATGAACTATTTTCAGACGGTGATATCGCCCTGGCGCTGGGTGTTGTTGTGTCTGGCGTTACTAGCGAGCACCTTCGCTCAGGCAGAACTCGCCGTACCGCCACTTGAAGCACGCATCACCGACCTCACCGGCACACTCACCGCGCAACAACGCACGCAGCTTGAAGAAGAACTGCGCAGTCTTGAAAACCGAAAAGGCAGTCAGATCGCGATTCTGCTGGTGCCCAGCACAGAGCCTGAGACCATCGAACAATACGCGCTACGCGTAGCCGAAAACTGGAAACTTGGTCGCAAGGGCGTCGATGACGGCTTGTTGATTCTCGCTGCGTTGCAAGATCACACGCTGCGACTGGAAGTAGGCTACGGCCTCGAAGGCGTGGTCCCCGATGCCATCGCCAAGCGTATTATTAGCGAAATTATGGTGCCGTATTTTCGCCAGGGTGACTATTACGGCGGACTGGTAGCAGGCGTGGATCGTTTGTCGCGCTTGATTGATGGCGAGCCATTACCTGCTCCAAGCCAACAGGACAGTGAATGGTCCGGGGGAAATAGCTTGCCCTTATTGTTCTTCGCCGTGATTGCGCTGGGTGGATTCCTGCGCGCGATTTTCGGCCAACTGCTCGGCGCCTCAGTGGTCAGTACCGTAATCGGCATTGCGGTGTGGTGGTTGTTTGGCTCAATGACGTTTACGCTGCTCGCCGCCATCTTCGCCTTCATCATTACGCTTTTCGGCGGCGGTGGACGAGGCTCACGTTACGGCGGCATCAATGGCGGCGGCGGTGGTTTTGGCGGTGGAACATTCCGTGGCGGCGGTGGCGGCTTTGGTGGTGGCGGGGCATCAGGACGATGGTAAGCCGGATATTTAAACACTTGTTAACGCCTGCCTGGTGGTACCGCCGCGCGTTTCCACGGGCAGTTATGCGCAACATAGAAAAGGCTATCCGTGACAGCGAAACGCATCACTTTGGCGAGATCCGTTTTGTGGTGGAAGCGGATTTGAGCCTTTCCGAGCTACTTCGCGGCATCACCGCCCGTGACCGTGCCATCGAACTTTTCTCACAATTGCGGATCTGGGATACCGAGCACAACAGCGGCGTGCTGATCTATTTACTGCTCGCCGACCGTGACGTGGAAATTATCGCCGACCGCGGTATCCATCACCGCGTTGGCAATGCAGCCTGGGAAACGATCTGCCAACAAATGGAACGGGAATTCCGCCAACAACATTTTGAAGCGGGCGTACTCCATGGCATCCGCGCAATTAGCGAATTACTGAGCCGCCACTTCCCAACGGGCGGCGGCAACGTAAATGAATTGCCAGATCAGCCAATCGTGCTATAACTTTAAGGGCGCTTCAAAAATCAATCGTTCCATGTTTTGAGCATGGACTCGCCAAAATCGCCGTCCACACAAACCTTCCTGACATAACGCTGCCAGGAATCCCTTACGAGTCCTATGTTTGTCCTAACAATATCGCAGAAGGAGACCACGATGAGTAAAGAAGCAATGAAACAACACGGTGCATTCAGCTGGAACGAACTGTTGACCACGGACGTGACACGCGCCAAGGCGTTTTATGGTGAACTGTTGGGCTGGACCCTCGAAGACATCAAGTCGAACGGCATGGATTACACCATTGCCAAGGCTGGCGAAACACAAGTCGGCGGCATCATGGCCATCCCGACCCAGGCCAAGGGCATGCCGCCGGCCTGGGGCGCCTATGTCACGGTAGATAATGTGGATGCGCTGATCCCACGAGTGGAAAAACTGGGCGGCAAGATCTGTGCTCCACCGATGGAGATTCCGGGGCTGGGCCGTTTTATGGTAATTCAGGACCCGCAAGGAGCAGTGTTGTCGCTGATCACTTATACCTCGCTTGAGACAATGTAGTTACAATGACAAGCCGTTACTTCACACATGAAACGTTCGCTTTTCTTTCCGCCCTGGCGGCCAACAACAACCGCGAGTGGTTCGAACAAAACAAGCAAGCGTATGAGGCAGCGGTTCGTACACCTGCACTGGCGTTCATTACCGATCTGGCCACTGAACTGGCGATGATCTCCCCCTGCTTTCTGGCGCTACCCAGAAAAGTGGGGGGCTCGTTGATGCGGATTCATCGTGATACTCGTTTTGGCAAAGACAAACGCCCTTACAAAACCAACATCGGCATTCAGTTTCGTCATGAAGTGGGCAAAGATGTTCACGCTCCCGGCTACTATGTTCATATTGAGCCTGGCGGCTGTTTCATCGGCGTGGGTGTCTGGCGGCCGGATGCTGCTGCTCTCGGCAAGATCAGAGGCTCCATCATCGCAAAGAGCAACGCCTGGCTGACGGCGCGCGATGACAAAACCTTCAGAAAATATTTTACTCTCGACGGCGAGGTTCTTGCCAACCCGCCGCGCGGCTATGCCAAAGATCACCCCCTGATCGAAGATCTGAAACGCAAGGATTTCATCGCCATCGCTAAAATCGGCGGAAAGAGTGTCACGTCTGATAATTTCAACTCCACTGTGACCGAACATTTCGAACAGGCCACACCTTACATGTGTTTTCTTTGCAAAGCGCTAGAGTTAAGCTTTTAGTTATACACCTGGCCACAGGCTCCCGCTCACGCTTCGGCAAAACGACTGTTACTATCAACACAAAAATGCCGATCCATTGGCTTCTCGATCACCGATTTCGCCAGAAAGAATGCCCTCCGAGGTCCGGTTACTGACGGAAAAATGGGTTAAGGTATACGGCTTCAAATAGGCGTGCAACTAATCCGGGGAGCTTTACAATTCCATTCAGCCGCGTTATCGGCTGATACTCACCCCAATCCCAAAATGAACACTTGACGCTGGCAAGCCGTCTCGTCGCCATAGATAAATGGCTTGCGGCTGAATCACAGGGTACGTGTACGATATTTCGCCGACTTGGCCAACACGCGTATTTTGTAAAGCACCGCTGACACTGATGATTCTTCCCGGAGCATAGTCTGCCGCTTCTAGATATTCCTCCTTGATGATGAGGAAGCGCCCGTTCGCCTGGGCATTAACATCGGGGCGCTGCGCTGAATCTAGCGGATAACTCAACACTTCGATTTCAGTGCGATCCTTAAGATTGATGCAGCTCAGGATAATTCCGCCCCAGATCACATTATGATCACGAACGGTATCGATATGAGCAGCAGCATATTGTGGAGTAATCGCCGGATCAACGCCCTGCGTTTCAAACTTTGGCCCGGCAGCACAACCAGTCAAAATGATGAGCAATGCTATTGCAGCCCACCTGGAAATCAGTCTCGATAACAACGCCGACATGACAATCCTCTCATCTTAACGGATGACGTTGATGGGGGTAGGGCCACCACGGGTCGTACCACCAGGGATCACGCCAATAGGGGTCATACCAATAGGGCGGCGGGTATACAGGCAAGGGTTCAGGTGGCCACAGATAATAGGCCTCAATCTTCACGATTGGAAATTTATAGCGATATTCACCAATCGCTCGTTCTTCATCACCTTCAACAATACCTGTAACAGTGACCGCTTGGCCTGCGGCAAGAACAACGGGGTCCAGAAAACCGGCATATCGCGCGAGAAAACGCCCACTGCCTGCTAGCTCTTCATCAGGCCGGCCATTGGATTGCAGAGGACGAGAAACGATTTCGATCCAACTCTCATTAGCACGATTTTCAACACCGACAATCGTGCCACCCCATCGCACCCGGCTGCCCACGTATTGCTGCAATTGCTCACGCACGGCCGACTCCGACGGACTACCTGTTGGCGCCTGCCGGATTTCATTCGGGACATTACTGGCGCAAGCCCCTAGCAGACCGGCGATTAGCAAAAAACACACCCAGCGCTTCCATTGCATACGTCACCTCTTACAATGAGGGTGTCATTTTTATTTTAGACTACCGCTACTTCTACTTCATAAGCATGATTTTAATCATGCAGGCACATAGATCGCATAACCCCTTGGTGCCGCATATAACTGCGTCCAGCCACCACCATCTGCGCGCTGATCAAGGGGTTTACTCTGATCATGGCCCCACCACGCGGCACAATCGAGTTGATTATTGGACCACTGTGTCTGCACCCAGGTTCCGCGCCATGCATTTGCATCGGTATTGATCACCACAATCAGCCCTTTCTGCCCCTGATAACCGTGCCGCTGTGCGATATAGAGATGATCATCACAATAAAGCAGCGTTGTGCCACCACCCGCATAGTCACGATGAATCTGGCTAAGCTTATCGATGCCGTTAGCGCTGCCGGGCAATGCCAATCCATAGTTGTAGTAATCTTTCCAGAAAATACAGGGCACACCCTCATGCGTCAGGATAAAGGCGTAGGCGAGTAATTTATCGCTAACTATCGGCTGACTGCGATCAGTATCATGGTTATCACAAAAGGTAACGGCATTCAGCGGCACATCGAATATCAGACCACTGCCCCATAGGCCGCGCATGTCATAAGATTGGTTGTTGCACATTTCACGCAACGCATAAAACAGTGGAAAATCAAAAGCAGAACAAGACCAGTTGACATAATCGAGATACGCTTTCACCGCACCTTTGTCACCATCCCAATACTCAACCACACCGAAACATTTTTGCCATTCCTGAATACTCTGCACAATCCAGGAATCGTAATATTTAACAGCATCATAACGAAAGCCATCATAACCAATTCCGGTTTGTCTATCGTGCAGGAAGCGGATGTACTCCATCACACCAAGATAGGTATAAGGATTATCGTGACAAAGATCCGGCAGATCATATCCTTCCAGATCACCATAAAAAGAACCCGCGTCGCGTGACGAATACTCGCAGGGATGAAAATTACTAAAGTCACGCGCAAACTTTCCCGACTTGGGAGAAAATTTTGTCTTCATCTCCTTGCCAGTGATCGGATTCAGCTCTTTTGCATCACCAACATCACAGTGATTAAGCACTGCATCGGCAATCACCGACATTCCCTCGTCGTGCGCTGCTTGAATAAGTGCGCGAAGTTCATCTTTGGAGCCGAACCAGGTTTTGACACCCCCCTTTTGATCAAACTCGCCGTGATCATAATAGTCATAAGGCGCATATCCCATGCTATCGATATGGCTTGATTTAGCCGACGGCGGCAACCACAGCCCTGTAATGCCAATCTGAGCCAGATCAGCGATCTTGGTTTGCACATACTGCCACCACTCGCTAGCTTTATTCTCAGCCTGAGGGCAATCCCAGTAGAAAGTTTGCATGAGTCTCATAGTGGATTTCCTTTTCGTCATTCACGGAGCGGGGATAACAATATCTAGATGGCTGCAGGGGGTTAATCAAGTTTTATTCGTATATTTAGTATTCGCTCGATACTCATTGCATTTGCGATTAAGATAGTTCTATAGATCGTGAAATGATGGGGCTAGACTTTGGAGAGTGATTTAACAAAAGGGTAACGTAATTCCTAAATATTCGATTGCCCACATGACACAACCCACTTCAACCTCTGCATTTTGGCAAGCATCAATCAGCGAATTATATCGCTCGCTTGACGCTTCCCCCGCGGGCCTAACGACAGCGCAGGCTGATATGCGCTTTGCGCAATATGGCCCCAACACACCCAGTCTGCATCATGAGCGAGCGCTGATTCTTCAGTTTCTATCACGCTTTCGCAATCCGCTGGTATTGTTACTGTTGGCCGCCAGCGCCGTTTCGGCGGTGACTGGCGACCAAACCAGCTTTTTTATCATCACCTTTATGGTGTTGATGAGTGTAACGCTCGATTTTATCCAGGAGCACCGCGCGGGCAAGGCGGCTGAAGGTTTAAAGGCATCCGTCGCCGTGCATGCAAGCGTGTTGCGCGACGGAAAACCTCAAGAAACTCCCGTTGCCAAAATTGTGCCAGGAGATGTCGTGGCGCTGGTCGCCGGCGATCTAGTGCCTGCCGACTGCGTAGTGCTGGAGGCCAAAGATTTTTTCATCAATCAAGCGTTGTTGACTGGCGAACCTTATCCTGTGGAAAAGCGCACTGGCGTTGTACCGGCGAGTGATATGAGTTCAGCCACTCACGCCGTATTCATGGGCACCTCGGTCATCAGTGGCAATGCGCGAGTACTGGTTTGCCGAACGGGCCCGGCCACCGCCCTGGGGGAAATTGCCGACAGTCTCACTACCAACGGTACACCGACCTCATTTGAACGCGGCACTCGGCAATTCGGCTTGCTCATTATGCGTTTGACTATCTTGCTGGTGTTGTTCGTGCTACTGGTCAACTCGCTGTTTCATCGCCCCTGGCTGGAGACTTTCTTGTTCGCTGTCGCACTCGCCGTCGGGCTGACGCCAGAACTTTTGCCGATGGTGGTCTCGGTCACGCTGTCGCGAGGCGCGATACGCATGTCACGACAGCAGGTCATCGTCAAACGCCTGTCCTCCATTCAAGATCTGGGCAGCATGGACGTGTTGTGTACCGACAAGACCGGCACGCTGACAGAGGCGCGCATCCGTCTCGAACGCCATGTCAATCCTTCCGGTGTTGAAAGTGAGCGTGTGCTGCAGCTCGCCTATCTGAACAGTTTTTTCGAATCGGGCCTGCGCAGTCCGCTGGATGATGCCATTCTCGCGCATCAGGAAATCGATATCAGTGCGTGGCATAAGATCGATGAAGTTCAATTCGATTTTGAGCGGCGCAGGATCTCTGTGCTTGTAGAGAGTGATGGGCAACGACTGTTAGTGGTCAAAGGAGCACCAGAAGATATTCTGCGGTTGTCGACACACTACGAAGGCGACTCCGCCGAAGATCTACGCCCGCTTGATGGCGACGCGCTCACCCGCGTACAAACCCTCAACGACGACCTCGCCCGCGAAGGCTTTCGCGTGCTTGGGATTGCGTGGCGCAAGGTAGCGGCTGACCATCCGCATGCCGTGGTAGATGACGAAACTGAACTGGTGTTTGCTGGCTTCGCCGCCTTTCTCGATCCACCCAAAGCCAGCGCCGGGCCAGCATTACAAGCACTGACGGCCAGCGGCATCGCAGTCAAGATCGTTACCGGTGACAATGAACTGGTCACGCGCCATATTTGCACTCAGCTAGGTGTAGAGATCACGGGCGTACTTACCGGAAACGACCTACAGCTGCTAAACGATGAGGCACTGTGGGCAAAATTGGATAATGTGAATCTCTTCTGCCGTGTCAACCCGGCGCAGAAAAATCGGATCATTCAGGCATTACAGGCGCGCCGCCATGTCGTGGGCTACCTCGGCGACGGCATCAATGACGCGCCGGCACTGAAATCCGCCGACATCGGCATCTCAGTTGACAGCGCAGTGGATGTGGCCAAAGACGCCGCCGACATGATCATGCTCAAATCCGATCTCCAGGTATTGCACGACGGCGTACGCGAAGGCCGCCGCACTTTCGGCAACATCATGAAATACATCATGATGGGCACCAGCTCCAGTTTCGGTAACATGTTCAGCATGGCCGGCGCTACCGTGCTACTACCATTCCTGCCCATGTTGCCAGTGCAAATTCTGCTCAATAATCTTATGTATGATCTCTCGGAAGTGGCGATTCCCATGGATAAGGTCGATGACGACTATCTTGCCACGCCGCGGCAATGGAACATGAATTTCATCCGCAACTTCATGCTCACCATCGGCCCAGTGAGTTCCGTATTCGACTTCCTAACGTTCTACATTATGCTCAGCGTATTCAGCGCAGGCGAAGCACTATTTCGTACCGGATGGTTTATCGAATCCATCGCCTCACAGGTGCTGGTGATCTTCATCATCCGTACCCGCCACAACCCATTGCAGAGCCAACCCAGCCGACTCCTGATTCTCGCATCGCTCGCTGTTATCGCGTGCGCAATCATACTCCCCTATTTACCGCTCGGCCATTGGTTTGGTTTTGTACCGCTACCACTCGAGTTTTTTGCCTTCCTTATTGCCATGGTAGTGTGTTATCTGATAGCCGTCGAAGTTGTTAAGCGCTGGTTTTATTGCCAGCATGGCAAGGCATTTACTCGCTGACCGAGTTAAAAGTATTCCCATTTCAAAATTTTTTAACCCATACCTGCATCGGCTTCTCGGTTTCCACCACGTCGCCGACATCCTTCCACGTAAACGTCACCACAAGATGTTCATGTTTCTCAAAGCCGAATTTACGCCACAATGAATCGGGCGCGGCATATTGCTTAGGGCACGAAGGATGATTGTTGCCGCGATCCACTGCGGCGAGGCATATCGTTTTATACTTTTCAGGATCAATCGCCGACAAAGCCGTTGCCAGCAGTTTTGTGCCGATGCCCTTGCCACGAGCATTTGCCCGCACCATCACTTCACCGATGTAGTAGATTTCGTGAAGCGATTCCCCGGCAAATAGCGCCTTGAATTCCTGGCTCTCCTCCAGCAAGGGCACGCCAGTGCAAGCACCGACCAACCCTTTCTCATCAGGAATCATAACCAGAATACTGTTTGGATTTCTGGAATAACGGCTCAAATACTTTCGTTCATATTCCAGACTTCCTTCATAGAGATATGGGTACTCCCTGAAAATTTCGATGCGGAATCTGCCGAGTGTTTCGATATGGTTCTTTATTTCAGTTCCGTGAATTATGCGCATGAAACACCGGCGAAATTAACGTTATAAATTCTAATATGAATTTACACTTAAAACCAAGCGTAGTCATAAGTGCGCTCAAAATTATTTTAGAAATCATATAGAAAGCCTCCCTTTTAAATAGACTTATCAGGGTAAAGTTATATGCACCATTACCGATACATGATTGCGCTTTAGCATTTAATTATAACTATTACATTCAGCGATACGAGGTATTTGTGAAGTCTAATCTACCTGTTACCAATAATGAACGCAGTTACGATGCCAGCATCCAGATCGTTTCCACTACCGACAAGAAGGGCGCCCTCACCAGCGCAAACAAAGATTTTTGTGATGTGGCCGGCTTTAGCCTTGATGAAATCATCGGCAAAAATCACAACATGGTGCGGCATCCTGACGTACCCCCCGCTGCTTTTGCCGATTTATGGAACTCACTTAAGTCCGGCAAAGCATGGATGGGGATTGTCAAAAATCGCTGTAAAAATGGCGATTTCTATTGGGTCGATGCCTACGTCAGCCCCATCATCGAGGGCAAAGATGTCATCGGTTATGAGTCGGTACGCGTCAAACCAAACCGTGACTTGGTTGAACGTGCCGATACTATGTATAAAGCGATCAATTCTGGCAAAGCGTTTACCTCGTGGAGTTCTAGTTTCGGCCTAGTGAGCCGTGTTTATACTGGTTTTATGTTTTTGTTTGTCGCCATGCTGTGGTCAGCAAAATTTTTTGATGTCATTAGCTGGACATCGACATTCATTACCGCAGCCATCGTCTCGGCACTTGCTTATGGGATGGTGAAGTGGTGTCTCAGTCCGTTAAGCACCTTCGTTGCCGAAACCAAATCTATTATCGACAATCCGCTTACCCAGTTCATGTATACCGGCAGGAATGATGAGATCGGTCAACTTCGGGTTGCCTTGCAGATACTCAGGGCACAAATCAGATCTTCGATGGGGCGTGTCGCCGATGTATCAAATACAATTGTATCTTCCGCTCAGAACGTTGCCGCCAATTCAGAAAATGCAAATCAAGGCGCACAAACTCTACAGGCCGAGCTTGAGCAACTCGCCACCGCCATGAATGAAATGGTAGCCAGCTTTCAAGAGGTCGCTCGGAATGCCAATCACGGCGCGCGCTCAGCCAGCGAAACCCGCCAGGAAGTAGGGACGAGTAAACGACTGATCCAGAACAACATGGAATCCATGGTGCGCTTTGTTGCTGAAGTTGGGCGCGTCGCAGAAACTATCAAAGCTCTGGAAAATGAAAGTCGCAATATCAATGCCGTCGTACAGTTGATTCAGGAAATCGCCGAACAGACCAACCTGCTTGCCCTAAATGCCGCCATTGAGGCTGCACGCGCCGGCGAACAGGGCAGGGGTTTTGCCGTCGTCGCCGATGAAGTCAGAACTCTGGCCATGCGCACACAAAAAGCAACCCAGGAAATACGCGGCCTGATCGAACGCCTGCAATCCGGCACCAATGCAGCCGCCAAGGAAATGGAACGTGCAAAGAACGAGAGTGACAGCACAATCAATCAGTCACATAAGTCCAACGAAGCGCTGGATGCCATCGACAATGCCATCGCTTCCATCACCGATATAAACACCCAGATTGCCACAGCCACCGAGGAGCAAACCGCGGTAGCCGAAGAAATCAATCGAAGTATCACTGCCATCAGCTCAGGTGCCAGCAACAGCAGGGATAATGCTCAGTCCACCGCCGAAATAAGCGGCCATCTCAACCAGCAGGCAAAGGAGTTGCGTCAACTGGTGGCGCGCTTACAGGCATAATACAGCTCAGGAAATTAGTCGCCGCTTGTATCAGAGAGAATAGCGATATTTCATTTGTACATTGATAAAAAAGTTTGTAATTAAGATATAAAGTTTGTAATTAGAGATCCTTATCATATGAATGAAGTTATTTTGTGCGGCTTCCACGTCTCCATACGCATTAAACAATAGCTTGTCCGCATTACCAGCATCAATGGAATTAACTTATTTACCACATTCAAAAAATCGGCATTATCTGAAGCGAATCGCCCATGAATCCTCAAGTTCTTCATCCTCTTCGATCTCCTCAAGATCAGGCAGATCGGATGCGGAAAGTACAGTCAATGTCTTGCCATATCTGCCAAGACCGATGACTTCTTCATACAGCTCACCTTTTATTCTACTACCAAACCATGTCGCCAAGCTGATGGAATCTGCATCTTCTCTGGCAAGACGCACATTATCCACATCTCTGTTGAAAGTGTGCGTTTTTGTGCCGCGCGGAACGCCCATCCCTTTTTTGAGCCAGGCCAGTCCCGGATATTCCTTCAGATCATCCGACATGAAGCAGTAATCCACCTTATCACCTATGCTCACTACAATCGCGGCGGGCGCCGGCGTTCTCTGAGCATAACGGATAGCCGTGGCCACCAGAGACGTACCACAGAGCTGCTTCAGCGTTTTAACCACTTCCATCCCTTCCCCGGCACGATCTAATACGGGATCGAACAAAAAATTCGGCATAAGCAAGCCGCTGGCAAAATGATCAGCCTCACTTTCATATGTATCGTCAGAGACAAATCCAGCCCGTGATTCGTGGATAACGCCGCCTGCGAACACCGCTTCGGGATGGCCGGGTAAAAAATAATGCCCCAGCTCGTGCGCGACACTGAAACGCTGGAAGCCCTCGTTTTCTATATGGGTGGCGTAAAGAATACCAAACGCCCGCTTGTTTTTTATCAACATTCCCGACACCCCGCCATTCTGCGATGGCATGGCCTGACAAACAATGTCATGCTGCACAGCAATGGCAACCGGATTGACCGGAAGAGATGTAACTCCCCACTCCTTCAGGAGCCGCTCAGCTTCTCTCGTGGCAAAGGGATCCATCTCAGGTGGCTCCTATTCTTTCTTGTTTCTCTTGGCCAACACCTGAATAAAGTCCAGAGCTATCTCCCTCTGGTCTGAAGATAGCTTTTCAAAGCCGTGCCGAAAAGCCACGTCCGCTTCGGCAAACCCTTCGGGATCGTCTGTACGGCCGAGTAAGTAATCGGCGGTTACGTTGAGTGCATCTGCCAACCGACGCAGATTATCAAAAGAGGGCTTGCGTGCTCCCGTTTCAAAGTGAGATACCGCAGCGGGTTGTAGCCCTGACCTCTGGGCCAGATCATCCTGGCTGAGTTCCCGCTTCTTGCGGGCAGCCACGAGTCTTTGCGGAAAAACATCATCATTTACCATTGCACAACCTCTATACGTTAGAGTATATTAATAAAATACGCCTTCGTATATACGCGCTAGGCGTTTTTTAGACCCATGGTCTATACGGAATCGTAGTATTTTACATTACATTTATTTTTAATCAACTGAAATGAGGTGCTCACATGGCAATAAGAGCTGTAACCCGAAGCAGGAAGGATCGCGATGGCGACATTACCGGTCTGTGTAATCACGGCGAATTTTGGTCTCCCCGTGACAAGGCGGATGCGATCCGGGATATTGAAACCAGGGCACATCAGTACCATGTCCCATGGAGCGATGGCACAAAGACTCCGATCCGCGTGGTTAACGGACCAAGGGGGAAATATCTGCGCACGGACAAGGACAACACGTCCCGCAACAATCTGGATGACTTGGCTAACTGCTAAATGAAAAGAGGTCTGATATGAGCAAGAAACGTGACATACATGTTGTACCGCATAAAGACGGCGGATGGGCGACCAAAAAAGAAGGGGCCGACCGGGCTGGGTCAAAGCACGATACGCAGCGCGAAGCTATTGATCGCGCCCGTGATCAGGCTAAACGGGAGCACGCAGAAGTTGTCATTCATCGCCAAAATGGCCAGATACGCGACAGCGACAGCTACGGTAAAGATCCAAGTCCTCCAATGGATCGGAAACACTAAAATCGCTGACATTACCCCTCGTCGGCTTATGGGCGAGGGGGCGTCACCGCTAACCCCTCTTCCATAAGGGTACATGTTTGCGGTACGGGAACCGTTTCCGAGCAAGCCCACGCAGACCTCACACATCTTCGGCGTGGTCACCAACGAACTGCCACTCATTATTCACTCACAGATGACGGGCAATGGTGTGATTTTCAGCGACGGGATTGAAGGCGATTATCTGGAATTTAATGTCGGGGCGACGGTAACGATTGCGTTGGCGAGGCATAAGGTGCGGTTTGTGGCTTGATAAAAGCGATCTCAGGATACATTGTCTCTTCGTTGACCGTGGAGATCACGCCCCTAAATAGTCCCTACGCCAATAAGTTGCCCCGCCAGATTACGCATAATTACGCGCGATTTGCATAATTACGCATGACACAGGTAATTTTGCGTAATTCACCCTTCCCCAGGTATCCGCATTTGGTGACAGGAAGATATGGTGCTTGATATAACAGAGAACGTCGGATTCGCTTGAATTTTTAATGACTCAGAACGACCCTTTGCTGCCTTTGAAAGTGGAGTTAGCGAATGTCTACTATGGAGCGAACGGCAGGAATCGCGATAGCAGACATTCCCTTATTCCTCTTCGGGCTCTTGTCCAAGCTATATTGCGCCACTTATGTGTTTAAGCTGGTGCAATTTCAGCTTCAAGATCAACAGGTTTTTGTTGGTTCTTTATTTCCACAGTGATATGAACAAGCTCCTCGTGAATGCCCAACTGCTTTTGGTAATATTCCGCATCATCGTTAGAATCGGCATTAACGATAAGCGATAGGATGCAGGCGTATTTACCCTTGCCGACACGCCACACATGAAGGTCGCAGATATGTGCATCGGAGGGGCAGGCGTCGATCACGTCACGAATTTCATTGACCACGGGGGCATTCATTTCTGCATCGAGCAGCACTCGCCCTGCGTCGTGTAACAGCCCATAAGCCCATACCGTAACCAACACCGCACCAACGATGCCCATTGCGGGATCAAGCCAGCTAGCTCCCCATAATTTACCACCGATCAACGCCAAAATAGCCAGGACGGAGGTTGCTGCATCGGCAAGTACGTGGAGATAGGCAGCGCGCAGGTTCAGGTCATGATGGTGTCCGTGATCAAGGTCATGATCATGATGCGCATGTCCGTCATTGAGTAGCCAAGCACAGGCGAGATTGACCAATAAGCCTAGGATGGCAACGAAAATCGCTTGATCGTAGTGGATAGGGGACGGCGCCATGAGTCGTTCTACCGACTGGTAAAGCATCAGTCCGGCAACACCAATGAGCAGGATTGCGCTGGTATAGCTGCCCAGAACCTCAATTTTCCAGGTGCCAAACGCAAATCGGCCATCATGGGCAAAGCGCCGGGCGGCGACATAGGCTGCCACAGAGAGACCCAGTGCCAGAGCGTGTGAACTCATGTGCCAACCGTCGGCCAATAATGCCATTGAGTTAAATACCCAGCCGCCAGCGATTTCGACCACCATCATGATTGCCGTCAGAATCACCGCCCAGCGGGTATTTCTTTCCGCCAGTGGATTGCCCTCATCAAATACGTGAGAGTGATTCCAGTCGTTGTCTGTTTTGGGGGGGATCATCGAAATTTGTCTACTTGATTCATATTGGCATATACTATACCTCAGTATACCTCTCTTAGAAAGAGAAACCATGTCGCATACGATTGAAGGTAAGAAACAACTGCTGACCCGATTACGCCGCATCAAAGGGCAGACAGAGGCCTTAGAAAAGGCCCTGGAACAAGATAAAGAATGTGTGGCGATTCTTCAGCAGATTGCGGCGATTCGTGGTGCGGTAAATGGCCTCATGACTGAAGTGCTGGAGGGGCATCTCAGGGAGCATCTAGGCGCTGAGGGTGTGACGCCTCAGCAGCGCAATGAGGATCTGGAGCAGGTTGTGGCAGTGTTACGCTCCTATCTCAAATAAGTACACATGAATAAGGCTTGTCAAAATAAAGAATTTTTCCTTATTGTCGAATTGGATCAAATAATATCCGATTTACACTTGGACACTTAAGTTGCTAGACTGCCACGATGGATTTTTTTCGTAAAATAGATAAGAGAATATTGATTGCGTGGACAGTATTGCTTTCATTGCTAATGCTGTCAGCTCAAGGCGTAACTCTACATGTCCACAGCTTTGATCATGACTCGCATCAAGGTCATCACTCAATCGACAATATCAATGGACACTCTCACATTGGTGGGGCTCACCTTTCTTTAGACAGCTCCCATCAGGATCACCATGATGAAACAACAACAGTGATTGATGCATGCCCGGACTGCTTAAAACAGGTAGCTAGCAATCTACTGATGGCAGCCTTAATAGGCATCGTGCTGTTCCTGCCCGTACCTGGGCTATATCGAAATAAATTTCCTATAAATCGTGGCAACGTTAGCCTTCCCCGTCGATTTCATCTAATCCCACCGCTTCGCGCACCACCACTTTAAGCGTTTCTCTATCAATGTATTGATGCTCGCTCGACTTAGACTCGAGCCGACCGTATCCATGCGACATAAATTTAAGCCAGTAATGCAGCCGATTTCTGGTGCACTGGCAACCCTAAAGATTCGATTCATTGCAGAGGAATACGCATGAAAGTATTAACGCTTATTGTTCATACGAACGTTCAGCAACAACTGGCTGATTTATTACGCACTATTGATCAGGTCTCAGGCTTTACCTTTAGCCACGTCGAAGGTCATGGTGTAGAAGTGGAAAGCGACCCTTTTATAACTGCACACGATAACGTGGTTGGCTATGCCCCACGTATACGGACAGATATTTTACTTGAGGATACTGATGTAAATGCTGTATTGGCAAAGCTTAGTGAGGCGCAAGCCAATCTCACGGGACATGGCGTTTACTGGGTAACAGCTGCCGAAAAAGGAGGTCGCCTGTGATTAGCAGCAAAGCAATCTCATTACCCCAGAATAATCAAGCCATGTTAGTCAAACGAAATCTGTTTATTCTAATCACCGGGCTCGTGCTGTTTGCATTGTTTTCCAATCTTGCCTTTGCTCATGGTATGTCTGGAGCGGAAAAACAGGCAATCATCGACGGTGGTAACGTGCAGTATTTGTGGCTAGGCGCTACACACATGCTTTCCGGCTACGACCATCTTGCGTTTGTCTTCGGGATCATCTTCTTCCTAACCACCTTTCGGGATATTGCCAAATACGTGACCGCGTTTACACTGGGGCACAGTGTCACGCTGATTTTCGCCACATTTAACGCGATTCAGCTTAACTACTTCCTCATTGATGCAGTGATTGCGCTCAGTGTGTGTTATATCGCTTTCGCTAACATTGACGGCTTTCGTAAATATCTTGGTATTAACCCACCTAACATGATGCTGATGATCATTGGGCTTGGGCTGATCCATGGTTTTGGCTTATCCACGCGTTTGCAGGAACTGCCGCTAAGCGAAGACGGACTGTTACTGAATATTATTTCGTTCAACATAGGCATCGAACTGGGACAAATCAGCGCGCTGTTCCTGATGTTATTGCTGATTGCGGCATGGCGTAAAACCCATGGTTTCAAAGCGTTCAGCCTGATTGCAAACTATGCCTTGATAGCCATGGGAATTTACCTATTTTTCATGCAAATGCATGGTTATGAGCACACCATCAATAAAGAGCTAGGCGCAAGTAAAGAAGCCTCCGCGCAATCTACTGCCGTGCAAGGAGGCCTTGCAAGCATGGAGTCTACAGAGTGGAAAGATTCCATCGCTGTCACGATACCTGCCAGAGGTGATAAGGAGTACAAACTCTTTCTAGCCAAAGGTGCGACGTTTAACTATTCATGGCGAACAGATGGCGAGCCACTGTTTTATGATTTTCATGGTGAACCCGCAGGCGATACCACCGGCTATTTCAAAAGCTTCCACAAGAGTACGGAAAGCCAGTCAAGCGGCTCTTTAACCTCTACATTTGCAGGTACACATGGTTGGTATTGGAAAAACAACACCCACACACCTATCACCATTTCGCTAAAAGTAAATGGCGAATATCAGCTAGTGGATAAAAATAAGGTAATTAACGAACCAGCTCCAAAACTCCAGGCAAGACATGAAAGCATTGATTAACGATAGGAGGTAAATAATGCACAAGTTAGTTTTGATAATATTCACCTGTTCAAGTTTAACGCTATTTTCTGCATGCTCATCAGAAGACGGCCATGCCCATGGTAATGGGCACTCACATGATCAAACAAATCAACATGACACCATCAATTAATAGACCTGGAGGATTTATGCGTTATCTAATTTCTACACTAGTTTCACTGTTCTTGTTTTTTGCAAACCCAATATATGCAGGATCAGGGCACGATCACGGCCATTCTCATGGGCCCGTTTCTGCGGATGTGACCTCTGGCAAGGCAATGCAAAAAGTTGAACAACTGGCAACGGCCGGAAAAATTGATGCGTCCTGGTCTGGAATTCAACCCGCTTCGGTAGAACAAAAGACCTTTGCAGACGGCCCTGAATGGGTGGTGATATTCAAGAATGAGAAAGTGAGTGACGCCTCCAAGCAAACTTTATATCTATTCTATACTCCGGATGGCAACTACATCGCTGCCAATTACACTGGCGAATAGTATAAAAGGGAGCAGGCTGTCCTGCTCCCTTACTTTTAAGTGTAAAATGCTTCTAGGTGTGGGGGATGGATGGCTATATTTCCATCCGTTCTGATATTTCCAGGGTATCATCTACCTCTATACCAAGATATCTAAAGATACCTAACAGTACTTTCCAATCTGGTGTGACCGAGGAGTAGCTGGATGCTCTCAAGTTGTGGGTTTGCCGATAGATCAACGAGACCTTGGTTCTTCTTATAGAGTGAGCGCCGTAATCCGCAGGGTCTAGTCCGATATCATTTACCCATTACCCGACCATCCTGGCGGATTGTCGGGTATAGATATGAGGTGATTGATGAAAACGACTTTGGAAGAGAGTGTCATTGTATTTCAGATACTGAAGGGCTATCAAGCCTAATACGGCCTTCCTGATTTGATCTGTAATCTCGAACTGAACAGGTTGCTTGGTTTTCTGTTGCATGATCATTGCGCACTTAAGTATTGATGAGCCATGTGTGAGGTCACTGACTATTAGCCTCACTAAGTCACAACCTCTAAGCTTGTGCTATCGATGGCTAGATTGAAGAGCGCTAGATCCCTGATATTCTCAGATAGCTGCATCAGCGGTAGCTTTTGCCCAACTAGTCTTCCTTTATTCCAGGCACTATGTAGTGAAGGCATGAAGTTTGCGCACCGAATCCTCCATTCAATCAAAGGAAATCCAAAGCATGCTATAACAAGCACTTACCATTAAAGCAGACGTTCAGCTAACAAACTATGAACTACAGCTCTAGGCCGAACCCGGCCATTCGATAAAATGATATGAGCCAATCAGATCAAGCCCGAACCACTGGATTTGAAGCACCCACTTCGTAGAGCAATCCACTGGACGTGGCTATACGTTTCCTTTTCTGACCAGATCAATTGCGTTTTGTAGTAATTGAATTAGCTGTTCGGCTTCAGTAACACTCATTTCTATTTCTGTGTTTCCTGTAACGCTATCTTCTGGTATGGCTTCATCCGAAAGGTCTAGATTCGAAATATCCAGGTCCATTTTAACATTCCATGTTTCTAAGGTTATGCAACCCACGTGGACACCAGACTCAACTTCGACAAAGCCTTTCCGGTAGTCAATGTTGTTGCAACGGATTCTATTTTCTCTGCTCATCTGACCCACCCCCATCAGCTGTACAATTATAAAGTTGAAAAGGGTGGACCCCAGCCTAATGGGATAGACCTTGAGACGATAGGTCGCGAAACCTGAGTCAGGGTTTGTAGCACGGGTCTTCCTGATCCCACCCCTGAAAAATCTCTGAATCTTTGCTTAGTCTAATTCATAACGGCGCTTACCCACAACGCGCCTCTTAAGCAGGCTAATTGATCACCTCAAAAATTGATTGTCTGAGCGCCATTCTTCACCAATGATCTTTGATTTTGCATAATGGGCAAATGACCAAATCGAGCCCGGCTCATTTAATCATTTCTTAGCCAAACAATTTTTGTCTTTCACATGCTTCAAGAAATGCCTTTTTGAGAAAATTAGCCCCTGTAAATGGTGAATTTGTTACGTGACGGTTTAGGGCCCGAAGGTATTCAGCGGGAGAGCGCCCTTCGTTGCCATTGCTCACTTCCTTCCATTTCCATTCGTCCAAAATTTCTGTGAGCCACGCTTTTCCATCTCCTTCCAACAACTTTCCTCGATACCGCTCCTCGATACCGTATACATCTTTCCATGTTTCAATTTCTTCATTTAACTCCGACGGACCGAAGGCAAGCTGAATATCAGCAGGAGTGAGATCATCAACATCCGGCTTGCTGAGTTCAATCGTCACTTCGATATTGGAACCAGGATCAGCGTAGGGGTAAAAGGCCTTGCGACGACCTGCGGCAGTATTCACCGGGTCCTTGCTGAGCTTATAGGTGCTGTTGCACTCGTGGCAGGCCGGAGCAAGGTTGCGGAAATTGATTGAGCTAAACGGGTAGAGCGCCTTGGGGAGATAGTGGTCGTAGGCTTCGCGCTTGGTGTGATGCACGCCCTTCACGTCACCGATTCCGCAAAACGGGCATTTTCCCGCAGTGTTTACCTGCACGAAGTGCTGATAATGGTCGTCGATATTACCAATCGCATTTTCAATAATTTTCAGCGTTAAGAAGTTTGGTGAATAGAGGTCCTTGAAGAACGCGTGAAGCGATTTACTCAGCCCTTGGTACCGCTCATTGAAGCTTTTTCCTAAAGAGCCATACCTAACAGGATTAACCTTTCCTTTTCGACTACAAGCTGCTTCTATATTGTTATTTGCCTCGTACCACCTTTGCATTCGCATCAAGTCAAAATAATTCAGAACTTTGAATTGATCGAAAATCTGTTGAATGCCTTTTATGAAAAAATCTGCCCCCTTGGGCTCCGTGTGGTACAGACCTTCGATCATGGTTTTCAGCTCTGGGCAACTGTTGAAGAGGGAAATATCGTACTCTTCCCAAAGAGCCTTGCACCACACCTCAAAAAAGATAAAGTCGATAAACTCTTGCATCTTCTCCATCTGGTGCGGAACGTATTTATACGGGAACAGCATTACCCTCACCCTCCATGCCATCAAGGATAGTCTTGATCAGCAGTACCTTTTCAACCGAGTCGCCCAGTTGCTGATTAATCTCATTAATGAGCTGATCCTTGTCCTCGCCACCTTCAAACCGGTTACGCAGACCCTCAAGAATCGACTGTGCATAGCCGCCAATAGTTTCCCGTTTGCCGAAGGTATTCATAGTGATCTTGTTAATCGATGCGCCCAGGGTGTTGTAATCCGGTTTGCTGATGTTGACCGTTCCGAGCCCCTCGTCTTTCTTAAAGACCAGTACCTTTTCTGGTTTACTGTCGGAGATTAAGAAGGGGGCATGGGTCGTAACAAGCATTTCATGGGTATCTGTGGACTCGCGAAAACACTGGCGCAGGCGCGTGATAAAGTTCGAACGCCAGTCCGGGTTGAAGTGGGTTTCCGGCTCATCGAGCAGAAATAGACTGTTGGTATTTCTGAACAACAAACATAGGCCAAGGATGTGCAAAAGCTGATGCTCGCCATCAGATAGGCTTTTAAGAAGCACAGATTCTTCAGCGCCCCTTTTCTTTAACAGAAAATGCTTAAATCTCATAATGCGCTCATCAGAGGCTAAGATTGGCACGGTTTCCCCAACATAAAGGCTATCGGATTTGTACAGGTTACTTTTCAATGTATCGCTAACGGAATAGAGATTAAGTGAGAGCAAGACCTGAAACGCCTGAAACAATGCTATTGGCGAATAATCGAAATTTTCTTTGAACGCCTCTTTAGTTGCTTCATTGACGTAATAATCGAGATAAAGCGTATCGGTTGTTTCATCCACGAAGGAGCAAGTCGCACATCGTTTTAGACGTGTAACGATTGGATCAAAATTCTCTGCGGAATCTTTACCGGCCTCAAGCAGGCGCATGAGATTAATGGTGTGACGACCGGTCTCGCCGTCCAAGGTAAGCGCTGGATTACTGGCATAATATCCACCCTGCGCATAACCCTCTTCAGCAAAACCTCCTCTTTCAAATTTCGCAGCAATCTCAGCGGAAACATCGATGCTGCGCTTGATAATAATACGAAACTCTCTCAGTTCCTCCACGCCAACGTCTTCGCGAAATGGCATTAGCGTTTCTGCATCCTGAAAGAGCAGATTGCAGAGCAAAATCGCCTGACTAAAGGAACTATCGAGATAGGCAAGCCTAGTTTCTGGTCTACCTGGATAAGGCAATTGGTTGCTTAGCGCATTCCAATATTCATCGAACTGGACAAAACGCAGCTTGAAAAAAGGCAGGCTCAATATCTCGTTTTCCCCCGAAGAGCAACCAAGAACATACTGCGGTAATAGTTTTTTGGCTTGTTGTCGAGAAATAGAGTCCTTTTCATCAATGCCGAACTCGCTTTTATTTAAACAATTCAATTCTGGACTATTTCCCGCTGTTTTTGATATGACAACATGAGCGTCCTTAAATTCGACGGGACTGGTATTAGTCTCATGAGGTATCAAGTATTCCAGCTCGAAGCTGTCGGGCTTGGTATTTGTCGATGTAAATACATCGACTTCCTCACCGTTTTCGGCAAATTGATCTGGTAAAAAATCCAAATAACGGCTTTCAATGCTAAAAAATATTGCCGCCAGAACTTCGAGCAGATTGGACTTACCGCTGCCATTTGGTCCAGCACAAACAAAAGGCGCAAAGCCCTGCCCCTCCTGCAACTCGCTTTCGATTTCCCAGGGCGTACGGAAGAGATACTCGAAACCCGGCTGCAGGCTGCGGAAACCAGCAGGATCGGTGATCTTTAGCCGCAACAGTTTCACCAGGATCAGCCTGTCAACTTCAGCGCAATTTTGTTGTTATCCTCATCAAAAGCCTGTTCCAACTGCCCCGACTTAATAGATTCAAACAACCAGCGTTTTACCAGCTCATACTCCGCCGAGCCAAAGGGCTGCTCCCCTTCGTGCGTAAAATCCACGGCTTTCCAGTGCACTGATTGCCAGAAGTAATCTAACGACAAGACGGCACCTTTTTTCAGGTCTTGTATAAACTCATCAAACAGCCTACGAAGCAGCCTCTCGCGGGCAGCCGGGTTTGACATGGGGTACTCATCAACCACATCAATGGATGTAGTTACATGTCTCTGGCCCGCCTTCTCTTCCAGTTGCATTGTTAGGTTGTCGGCGACATCCAGCTTCACTAACAGAGGGGCACGCGACAAATCTAGCTCCCCTTTGAAGGCCTTTTGGCTTAATGCACCATAGAGGTTTTCTAGTTCTGTGAGGCTTTGTTGGTAGTGGGATTTGATACCTTCGATCTTTTCAACGATTGCGGCGAATTGATTTTGGAGATTGATCGGCGGGCATGGAATATCGAGAGTCATAAATTTCTTCATCGAAATATTCAGCATCGAATCGTGGCCGCCGCTCGCCAGGCTTCTTACGACATCTCGAAAGCGTTCATTCTTCAGCAAGCGATTGAAGAATTGCGAATTTACTAACTCAGCATTGAGAGTCAAAACCCATAACTTATCGGGCAGAAATAACCGTGCGTAGTCCTGTGGAACAACGCAGCATGCAGCAACAAGCTCGACCGTATTTGCACGACTAAACAGAAAATCGCCACGCTTAACAAAGCGAAGTGTCTTCGTTATCTGCGCTGGATTAACAACCTTAAACTCTGCTGGATCAAATGTGCCTTTTGTTACTGCACTTATCTTCAGCACTCCAACTTCGTCAGAACCTACAAACGCCCTGTCTTCACCGCCGTAACTTGTGCCTGAAGAAATATCCAATACGGCTTTTTGGCAAGGTTGAATGTCCCACCCCTTCTCATTCCGCACCGGATCGCCAAACATCTCCAGAAAGACGCTTTTGAGCAGGTCGTCGAGTTGTTGCAGGTGTTGTTTGCGCTGGGCGATCAGCCCTTCCACTTTGCCGAGCAGATGGGCAATGCGGATTTGGTCGTCAAGTGGTGGGAGGCGGATTTTGAACTCTTCTACAGAAGACCTTGATAATTCTTTAAAAGTTGCGCCGTTACCCTTTGCTTGTAATGCCCCAATATTGTTTTTCAAGAAGTAGTAGAGATATTCAACATGAGCCTCTTCTGATGGCACCAAGCTTTTGAAACCTTGATTCGTGCAAACACTCTTTTTGTTTATAGCCAGTAAACCAATAGGAGCTCTAGAGCTAAGCAGCAATGACCTAGGTGGCAACATTGTTGTTGAACATGACTTGAAGCCAAGTTCAGTAATTTTTTCCATGGAATCTTCCAAATATGGAGATCCCATCTTGCTAAGTTCTTTAGGCGTAACCCATGGGATTTCTCCTCCCCAATATTCTGGTTTATTCCTTTTAGGGGTTGAGCCCGATACAATTTTGCAAATTTCACCGAGAGCAACGGTTCTCATCCAATCATCTCCCGTAACTCCAACAACTCGCGCACAATGCCACTCTGTACCTTGGTCAGCTCCTTGTCACTGGCATTACCCACTTCCGCCTTGAGCAACTTATCCAGTATTACCGCCGGGGCTTCGTACTCCACCTCTTCAAATACATCTTCCTTGTAACGACTTAAGCTCAGGTCATAACCTTCGGCCTCGATGTCAGTGCGCGGCACCATGAAATATTTCTGGGTACGGTCGGTGTCTGTCTCTGCATTACGTGCGTGATATTTGGCGATGATGTCCTGCAAGTCGCCATGGCCTTCGAGCTTCGTGCGTTTGTCGTCCAGCGAATAACCATCGGCGGCCATTTCGTAGAACCAGACGTGTTCGGTGGCTGGTTTGATGACATTCTCTTTTGGTCCCCACACCTTGGTGAAGAGGAGAATCGCGGTACTGACCCCGGCATAGGGTTTGAAGACGCCGCTGGGCATGGTGATAACGGCCTTGAGGTCGCAGCGCGTCACCAGGGTTTCGCGTAGATCCTTGAAGGCCTTGCCGGAACCGAACAACACGCCTTGCAGCACGATGACACAGCCGGTGCCGCCTTTTTTCAGCAGGCGGTAGATGTTCTCGACAAACAGCAGTTCGGTTTTGGTGGTGGCCAGTTGCAAGTGTTCGTTGATATCGCCCTTGTCGATGCTGCCGGTGAAGGGCGGGTTGGCCATGACAATGTTATATTCGCCTTCGGCGTTAAAGCTCTTGCTGAGGGTGTCTTTGTAGTCGATCTGCGGATCGTTGATGCCGTGCATCATCAGGTTCATGAGACCAAGGCGTACCATGGTACTGTCGATGTCATAGCCATGCAGTGTGCGTTGCAGGATGCTTTGGGCATTTTCAGTGTTCCCTGCGGCGATGGAGGTACGCCTAAAGCCATCTTCGTCGGGCGTTATTTTGATGGTAGCTCCGGCGTTAATGGCTAATTGGGTGATGATGTATTGATAGGCCCCCAATAAAAATCCGCCGGAACCACAGGCTGGGTCGATGATGTTCTGGCCCAGTTGCGGTTGCACCAGTTCAGTCATCATCTTGATGATATGGCGCGGGGTGCGGAATTGGCCATTTTTTCCGGCACTGGCGATCTCAGAGAGCAGGAATTCATAGACGTCCCCCTGGATATCCTGAAAGGCGCAGCCGGTTTCCTGGGAGTCTTTCTCCATGATGCCGAAGATTTCGTCGATGGTCTTCACTGCCTCTACCAGTAGCGCTGGTTTGGGGATGATGAAGACGGCATTTTTCATGTGGTGCGTGAATTTTGACTCGCCACCGTTAAGGTCTTTCAGGAAAGGAAAGACATTGGTTTGTACATGAGCCAGCATCTCTTCGGCATGATAGTTTTTGAATTCACCCCAGCGAAGTTTGTATTTTTCAATGGCGTATTTTTTCTCATCCTTTTGCCCGCGATATTGCGGCGGCATCCAGGTTCCTTCGAATTTGGAAAGATATAACTCACCTGTCCATTCGGCATCGGCCTGTTTTTTTTGGTCGATTTCATCGAGCCGCTTCATGAACAATAGGTAGGTAATCTGCTCGATGGCGGTGAGTGGATTGGAGATACCGCCGCTCCAGAATTTATTCCAGAGCTGGTCGATTTTTGCTTTTAGTTCGGGGTTATTTTGCAGCATGGTTATTTCTCGTCTTTTAATGTTTTCAGCAGGGCATGGCCTGCATCGGTCAGCCGGTATTTTTGCAGGCGGCTGTTGGGTTTGCCGGGCAGGGTGTAGGCCACTTGGCCCGCTTCCAGTAGTTTTTTCATCAAATCATTGAGATAGCGGGTTGGTTTTTGTTTACCAAGGGCGTTGGCTATTTCGGTTTTGGATAGCGCGGCAGACATAAGCAATGTCATGATCTGCAAAGCCATTTCTGACTCTACCCCTGACTCTACCCCTGACTCTACCCCTGACTCTACCCCTGACTCTACCCCTGCCTGGGCCTCGGTTCCGGGGGCGGTTTCTTCAAAGGGTTTGTTGTAGGGGAATATCACCCGCACAAAGCTGCTGCGGATCTCAAAGGCGTTGCGTGCGTATTTTTCCAGAATGCGCGGTATGCCGGAGCCGAGGTGCTCGACAATCTCCAGGTCACGAAACACGCGCATGATCTCTTTGTTGCGGGGAATGGAGCAACCGCTGAAAAAGTCCTCTTCGGTCACACCATAAGGCAGACCGCCCATGGAGGTGATCTCGACCCGGTCGGAGAAAAACTCCACTTTGGGGCTGGCGCCATAGGAGTAATCGTTGTGGACCACGGCATTGATCACGGCCTCGCGCATGGCGATGGCGTCGATCATCGCCCGCTCCTGCCGTAAGGGGTAGCCGATTTTGGTGTAGACAGTGTTCTCCACTTCGATACGTTCCAGCACCGCTTTGAGCGCCTTGACCAGTGAGCAGCGGCCATAGTCGCGGTTTTCGATCAGATCGACCCGGTCAGTGCCTGCGTATTTGGCTATCTGTAAAGAGACGCCGTTTTCATCGGCCAGCAAATAGGCAGCATAGTTGGGCTTTTCATCGGGCGTGAGCAGCTCCAGGCTTTTCATGAATGCGTCATTGAGGTGGAGGCCGCGGGCCTGATAGTAAATGTTGAGCTGTTCAAAGCTAAGATCGCGACGTGGTGATTCCATGCGGCCAATGGTGTTACGCACCCGCTTGCTGAAAAGTGTTTCAATCATCGCCTGAGGCATGGGTTCTGCGGCACTGCCGACGCGCAGATAGCACCCTTTTTCGGTCATGCCGTATTTTTTCAGGTAGTAGGGCTTTTCCAATCCGCCTGCCAGGGTGAGGCGAATGACATCCTTACCCTGCATTTGTTCGTGGATGATTTCAAACAACCCCATGATGGAGGGCTGGATGTTGTTTTTGAGCCGGTCTTTGATTACCAATTGGAGCTGATCGCACTCGTCTACCCCCGTCGCGTTGCCTTCATCGTCAATGCCAAGGTAAATGACGCCACCGTCACGTGCATTGAGAAAAGCGACGACTTGTTTTTCCAGGTCGTCCGTCAGTTCGCGCTTGTATTCGATGCGATGATTTTCGGTCATTTTACGCAGCCAAACTTTCGGTGAGCTGGAGTATTTCGTTTATCTCGCTCGGGCTAAACACGCCCCGTATGCCTTGCGGGTGTATAACCGTAAAAGGCGCGTTGATCAAGTCTTTCTTTCCTACTTTTTCACGTTCAACAATAAAGTTTTTCAATAGATTGAGAAACGCCAGTTGCCGGCTACTGAGGTTGGTGTGCTGCCGGATGAACTGATCGAAGGCTTCACTAACGGTTTCGGGGAAGCTTTTCAATATTTCGATGCCGAGGATGTGGCGGATGAACTGGATGAAGCGGGCCTTACGGTTTTTGTAGACCTGACGCAACAGGTCTTCAGTGATGTGCGGGTGTTCGGCATGCAGCAGTTCGGCCAGCTCATTAGCTTCAGCGGCGTTAATCTCTTTGCCGTTTTTGATTTTCGCCAGTATCGGATTGCGCTCAGTGAGTTCGGCGATCAGGGCTTCAACCATTTCGCGATAACGGCTGATGCTGACGGCTTCGTGCTGGGGGCCGAACTCCACCCAATCCTTGTGATGCAGGATGTCGGTCAGGTCGAGGTGAACCGGGCCGGTGCCGCCGCTATCTTGCTCGCGGAACTTCATCAGTGGGCCGAGTTTGTTATTCATCTCGTCCAGGGCGTCTTCTGTGATGTTGGCCCAGTAGTGGTTGCTTTGGACGGCGCGGATCAGCTGTTCTTCGGCTTTAACAAAATTGATACTGAGCGGCAGTTCGCTGATCTGCTCGACAATGCCCTCTTTAAGGGTGTCTGCCCGTTCCTTTTCTTCGCTGAGCTTGGCCAATGAATACTCCAGCAGGTCGCGCTCAAATCGCATGGCCTTGAAGTCGGCCTCTGATACGGTGCGGAACAGAGGTTTGATCTCGGCGCGCAGGAATTCCAGCTTCTGGTGGTTAAGGCTAATCCAGAAGTTTTCTTCTTTAAGTTTATTGAGTGCGGTTGCAGCTTCTTTGATCACGACTGAGTTTTGCGGCAGTTCGGCAATCTGATTGCGGAGTTTGGTGATCTCACGATCAGCAATGTCTTGATGACCGCTATCAATGGCTCTTTCTATTTTATCGAGGCGCAGGCCAACCAATCGCACCGGCAGAGGCAGCTGTGGTTTTAATTCCTTGCCCTTGGGTTGGAGCTTAAAGTACTCGAAGTTGTCCCAGCAGTCCAAAATCAGGAACACGTCTTTTTCAGTGCACCAAGGTTTGGGTTTATTGGTTTCCAGTAAGCGAGTGCCACGCCCGACCATCTGCCAGAACTTGGTGTAGGAGTAAACCGGTTTGGCAAAAACGAGATTGACGATCTCGCGCACGTCGATGCCTGTATCAAGCATGTCGACACTGATGGCGACGCGGGGCATGTCGTTGTTGGTGAACTGATCGAGCAAGCCACCTTTGCCATAGACACGCGGATCATCCGAGACCAATACCTTGGCGAGCTCGCCTTTGTATTGCGGATAGAGTGCGTCGAAAATCTCTTCCATACGCCGGGCATGGGCCTTGGTCGAACAGAAGAAGATGGTTTTGCCGGGCAGCACGCCATTGGAGTCCTTGATGGACTCTTCCATGAATTCCTTAACGATGAGGGTGTTGGTCCCTTTGTTGATAACCTGTTTTTCCAGCTGCGAACCTTCGAAGTTGATCTCTTCGATTTCCTTACCTTCCAGCAGCAGCTTCTTCTGATCATCGAGCGAGATGGTGCGTTTGCTGATGCCTTCCATCTGGAACTTGGTTTGAATCTTCATTACCTGAAAGCTGCTCAGGTATGGCGGCACATTGTTGACTGCTTCCCCAAAAGTGTAGGCAAAGGTCGGGATGCCGTCTTCGCAGTGAAAGAGCTTAAAAGTGTTGTGATCGATGATGTCGGTGGGCGTCGCCGTCAGTCCCAAGGTGGTGGTTTTGAAATAGCTGATGACTTCGCCGTAAGTGTTGTAAATCGAGCGGTGGCTCTCGTCGATGACAATGAAATCAAAATAATGCGGTGACAGGTGCTGTGACTCATCGCGAATAATGTTGAGCATCGTGGGATACGTTGACACGTAGATACGACGATCTTTGGCGATGAGTTTTTCACCGACGTTGGGCCAGCGTGGCTCATTGGGTAGATGCTCTTTGAACGCTGCCAGTGCTTGTTCCCTGAGCGCTATGCGGTCGACCAGGAAGAGCACTTTTTCGGCGTGGCCGGCGCGCATCAGCGCATCAACCATGGCTATGCAGGTGCGGGTCTTGCCGGTGCCTGTTGCCATCACCAGTAGGAAGTCACGTTTCTTTTGTTCAATGCCTTCCAGTACCGCGCGGATAGCGCGGATCTGGTAATCACGACCTGCAATAGACGTGTTGATGAGCTCTTGGGTTAGCGGCTTGCGGTTGCGGCGAATGTATTGGAAGCGCTCGAGATCATCACGGGTTGGAAATCCGACCACTTTGCGCGGTGGATAGTTATCCAGATCCCAGAAATAGGTTTCGAGACCATTTGTATAAAAGCAGAATGGGAGTTCACTATCCCGCCCTTTTTGAATGTTGTAGCAATATTGTTTTGCCTGCTCTCGGCCCAGCGCTGCATCTTTGCTGGTTTTTTTTGCTTCTACCACTGCCAGAGGTTTACCGTCTTTTCCTAGCAACACATAATCGCTGAACTGGTGACCTTCATATTTTGTACGCGGCTCTTGTATGCCCTCGGGAAGGCCAACTTTGATATCGAACTCTGCAACGACTTGGGTGTGGTCGCCGACATCCCAGCCCGCCGACTGAAGCTGCTTGTCTATTAGTTCTTTGCGGGTTTGGGCTTCAGTGTTTGTCATACTGCAAGCAATCTTTATGGCACGCCAGTTCAATTAAGGGAGTCAGCATATCACCCCGCCCGCAAGAGCAGCTGGTCAATGAGAAAGTTGGCCTCTTGTTCCAAATTCCCCATAGATGGCAAGGAGTGCTTCCTTTTTTCTATTTTCGTTTACCAAGATCATATCCCTAAACACTGCAAATGTTAATGATTTATATGGCATTTATTTCTTATTGCATACACCAAATGCACTTCTAAGGTGTCTCACTGGCGTGAGTTTGAACATTTGGGTTTCCTGGCTAACACAATTGTTCTGGCTGCTCCTCGAGTTCTCTGAGAGCTTTACATCTACCAATGAATTTGGCTTTAAAGTAATCTTTATACCTCATGTTATACAGGTATTTGAGTGTTAATTTAAAACTCTGAACCCAAGATTTATCGCGATGCTCAACCCATTCACAAAGATCTGGTTCTAGCGTTCTAATATATTCATATTTACAAGGCCCCTCTGAGATAGCAATATCCAAGATACGTATTTTATACCTAGCCATTAACCCGGTCTTTTTTGCCCGACGATATGCCTTACGCAATCGAACTGTTTTTATTATCAATCTCGATAGATCTTTATCTCCTATACTTAATTGGCACGCCACCGTCTCAAGCTCATAATTGTCCAGAATCAGCGCCTCGATATTATCGACTCTAGAATCAGTAAGCCAATGTGTTACTTCATTGGGCACTAAGTGATTTAATCGAATGATTGCCCATGCATCAATTGCTTCAATCGACATTCTGCGTGCTATCTCATACGTTGACTTACCGGCCTCAATCCAAGAGGATATTTTTTGAAGGGTAAAGCGGTCTATTTCATTTAGGCGACCTAACTGGGGATCCATCGAACTTAATGCATCACAAAATCGCTCCGGTTTCTCGAAGAGAAATGCTAGCAGTGTCGCGCCATTTGAGAATGAATGGCTCCCCACCAATATGCCATGGGCCTGCTGTTGAGAGCAGATATCAAGCGTGCATCCTGAGCCTAATCGCTTCAGCCCTTCTACATATGGCTGCCAGGCTTCGTAGAATACGCCTTGTTCCAGTGCTACAAGACAGTTATAGTGACGGTTAGCTAGCTCGTCCTTGATCACTTTCCAGCACCCTTGCTCAACAAGGCGCCTGTCAATATTCAGCAGGACTGAGGAAAAGTCTGCGTGGCGCTCGATAATCCATGACAACTCTGACCTTGTCTCATCACTGACAACCGCAACCGAATCACCTGGATTGTGAACCATGTCACTTGGCAATTCGAATTTAGTAGCCCCCCCGAGCTTGTTGTTAGCACAACATGACTTTGCTCTAAGAGTCGTTCGATGAATTGGACAGGCGACAACTCCTTCGGCTTGGTGTGTACGATGCCAATATGCAACACCATATGTCTCGATGTCAGACGATACACAATCAGTGCAGAATCGATACCCGAATTTACCTAAAGGATTATCATTCCGATACAACGAATCCTTGTTAACTCTGACTACGGATTCTTTATGTCGCCACAGACAGTCCAATGGAAGAAGAGTTGTCTTATACATGTAATCGAGTTTTTCTGTTAGCGAGTGAACGCCTAGGCATGAGAAGAAATTATCCCAGATATGACTCTTCTCTTTTCGATGATCATCTAGATTGCCGAAGAGCTTGTCGGATGTGTGACGAGCACCAATGCAACCAGTGCGTCGTTGATAACGTGCAGCAATGCTAAATATATGTTCGTCTGGAAGTGGGGCGAATTCTTCTAGGCTTGCCACACTAGTCTCTCGCAACTAGGCATTTACGGATTTCGACCATTTCTGCTCGTTGGGCCTTATAAAATTGATTTGTCGAGGCATGACATCAATAGTTCCAATGGTGCCATTGTTTTCTTAATTACTATCAGCAGGATAGATACGCAAAATAACGCTCCTGTGGTTACTATATTGATTCAAGGCCTGCCAGCGTAATCTGCTTGCTCCGCGAGCCTGAAGCTCGACGTATCCTGTTTATGGTGCCTACTGATACATTATATCGACTCGCCAGTATGCGGCTTGGCACGGAATGTGGTTCATCGGCGATAACCGAACGTAGCTCACAGGTAATTTTTTTGGGACGTCGAGAGACATTCATTCCGCTCGACTCCGCTGCAACCATTAATGTCGTAACATCAACATCAAGCAGTTTTGCCGCTCCTCGAAATGACTTTGTCACTGTGAGAATTTCCTCAATAAGATCTCGTGTAAGCTCTATAGGCTTATAAGCTCCAAGTGCTAGCTCCAATTGCTCGCCAAGGGCGGAAGCTGTATTCAGAACATCATTGGAATTGATCCCAAGCGTACCCCAGAGAATAATGTGTTTGACCGGATGGTGAAGCTCATCATTGCTATCGACCAATTCCGCTACCCAGCTTCTCTCCAATTTTAAGCCTGCTACGAGCCTGTCAAATCCAACGGCATTTTCAAGAGGTCGCATCCATTCAGCCACCAATCTTTCCAGCCGTCTTTGTCGTACTCTGCCATTCTTTGTTACAAGGCCAACCTCCCGAAACAATCGGCGATACACTGATCCATTAATCAAAGCCGTTACTGGCCGCTCCATCAATATCTTAACTTCTCTAGCTATGTAGCTAAGCCGGTTCTTTACGCCATCATCGTTGGGAATCGACACCCGGCCACCTAAACCCGGCAGCGCAAGGTGTCGTTCTCCATATCGACCTGACGAACTGAGCTCAAGCAGTGGGGATTTATGTTCAGGACAAACCATGATTCCAGATAGCGTATGTTCTCTACGCCATAGTGCAACCCCATGCCGTTCAATGTCTAACTCATTGCATGTTGGACAATATCGTCGCCGATCACACGCCCCCATATAGTTACGCAACAAACCAACACGGGACTTGGGCGCACCAGCATGAAGCATCCCTGCTATTAGCAATTTTTGTCGCTCCACACTTAGAAAGTGCGCATACAAGGGAAAATGAGTGTGCGCGCGAATAAGGCGCATTGGTCCTTCTGGCAAAGATAGTTCTTTTGCCAATACCTCAAGATGGGTTGGCAACCCAGATAACGGCTTGTATCCACGAACACCTGTCCAAGCCTTGAGCGTCGCTAGCGGTGATGCATTACCTTCTAGCACGTGAATTCTGGTGAGCACCGAATATACGCTCTCTCCCCATATTGGCGTTACTGGGGTAGCCATGTCGATCCAGCCCTGTCACGAGACATCTCACTAGGATTCAGATTGATCGCATCTTCGAGAACAATACCTCGCTCAATGAGTTTCTGCATCACGCCCGTTTCGCCACCCGTGTCACGCAGTATATTTAGCTGAGTCTTAGCCGGAATTAGGCTTGTCGCATAACGGAGTCGTTCCAAAATATTGGAGAACTCAGAATGCTGCACACGCAAAGGATCATGTAATCCACTCACTACTCGTTTGCCCCGACCTTCATGTATTCTTCGATCAGATGCGCCTTCACTCATCGGTGGATTTTCTGCGGCGGCCTTCGCTGTTGTCACTGGAGCCCATCTTCTGCTAATGACATTCTACTTAACACTCCAATCGAGAGTCTTGTTCGATAATTGAATGGCATTCATAACGCCAGTTTGAATGGCAACACTTGTCAAACGCTCATCCCCAGAACCTATCACAAGTCGTTGCGCTTCAAAAAATCCACGTACTGCTATCTCAACTAGCCCACGGCTTGCCTCATAAAGGACCATGGCCAGATCTTCATTCCATGGTGTCACATGACTAGTTACTTGCAGCGGCCACAGCCACTTTGATAGAGCATTCCAAACCGCATGGAGCATAGGGCCCATCACAATGACACCACCATTTTCGGCCCGTCGTGCCGTCTTTAATGTCAACTGAATAGCGTCGAGCATCTCCGGGTTTCCGCAAAAAATGCTGGGTACCCCTGATCCATTCATCAGGTTAAGAATCAGTTTGAGCAACAGCGGGACATTTTCTGAGGTCGCTTTCTTCGGGAGTTTCAAGTTGGAAAATTCATCCAATATAATCAGACCTACGCGATAATTCCTCGCCTGTCTTATCACCTTCTCAATGACGACCCCTTTATTGTTGCGTGCATTAAATGCTTCTTCAAAAAGATTCGTACCCACCGCATTGTCAAGCGCCGAAAGAAAACGTCCGGCAAATGTGACTAAACTTTGATCTTCCGGGCAGTCCACCTTTAGCCATACCACTTGCGTGATAGGCATGGTGCGTCCCTGATAGATTTTATGTTGAATGATTTGTGGAAATTGAGCCAAAATGCTCTCAAACATGCGGGTCTTGCCCGACCCACTAGGGCCGACAAGAGTAAGTCCGGTTGGCCGCGCCTCAAACCGCCCTGATAGTGGTTGCACCATAGTTTCGTCAGGATCGAGATAGTGCAGAAAATGATTCGACGTAGGCAAACATGGATTCTTCGTTGAATAGCCTCTGTAAATTGCAGATTCTATGCGCCTGGCAAGTTCAATATATTCCGGCAGGGGATAATTAAATCGCTCAAGGTCTACCAGCGCCACCAGCCGCTGTTCCGGTGAAAGCCGCCTTACTTCATTTTTCAACGCTGGCATCACAAACAGTGCCTTTACCCATTCATCATTTGAACGAATTGGCGGCAATGCCTCGATGAGTGGATTACCCACAAATGCTTCTATTGGGTTTGGTCTATATATCGCCTCTACAAATTCTGCGTCAACGTTCATTTTCACTCAGAATCTGCTCAATTAACGCCAATTTAGACATAGTAGCCACATCAGCTTCACTCCGGTTTTCTTCTGAGATGCACCGTACTTCAACAGCGGTCGCAACTTCTGCCAATCTTTTCTCCTCACATCTCGTTTCACGTAAATTTGTTATATTGTTCGGTGTTTTACTGTGGGAACCAATACTGTTCTTGCGATCTGCTAAAGCTACTTCGCGCAGCTTTTCCACTTCATCGGCCTGCCTAACGCGCCCGAGCAAGCTTGAGCCTACTTCTGCCTTATCTCTTTTCCATTCGGCCATCCAAATAACATCAGCTCGATGCAGATCGGCATATAGCTTTTCCCTAGGCAAAATGGTACAGCGCACGAGAGGACTGCGAATGTCTCTTCGAATATATATTTGGCTCGAATTGCTGTCATCAATACGGGCGTCCACACTATATTCCCCGTGGAGGCGGGTTAGTGCGAACCAATTCTCTCGCTCCGCTTCTGCGCACGAATAGTAAAGATCGCCAACCCTAATGCCCCTCGCGGTTATACTTGCTCGTTCCGCCCGCATGAGTTCCGCACGTGCCTGGTCTTCATCCACTATCGACAACGAATCCAGGTGTTTTGAGACATGATAACGCCAGAAGTTGAGTGGAGTTGGCTCCATATCTTCTGCTAATAATCCGGGCGTTATCAAATCATCAATAAACCGTGTCTTATTGAATCCAATAAAATCTTTGACAATTATTTTTGTCACTTCGTCGAGCGTATGGAGGGCCTCCTTCTTTGGATCCGGATCCATTCGACCTTTCGGCCTCCCTCTTGTTGTACCATTTAGGTCATGCAATGCCTCTTTATTCACTATCCCGAACCGCCGTTCGACTACAGCTTTCCAATCCGCCCGCTTTGGTGCCGCGAAATTTAACTTAATCCCCATAGGCGCCAAATGTTGCTCTGGCATGTTTCCAATCATTTCACCTCGATCGCATAAAAGGCCACGAGGAAGATGATGGCAAGGCCAATCTTCATCCTCGATCAAAATACCGTAGCGAGCGCAAAACTCTTTTTTGGGAAGGAAGGCATTCAGCAATGCTTGTTTAGCCGCACTCCAGCTTGCATAGACGAGATCCACAAAAACCCCAACCACCATACGGCTCGCTTCGTCAACAATAACGTATATTACTGGCCGCCCCAGCACCCAACTGCGATTGTATTTCGAAACTACGTAGACATCGGCGACTGTAGCATCTATCTCATAGCAATCACCCGGCCCGCTGACATGCTCACTTACACCACTTAGCAACGCACGGCTGTTCATATCCCATGATACTTTCCCAACGCGCTTACGCTCATCATCCACTGCATTGAACTGTTTTTTATGCCAGTAGCGAAATTGAGTTATTGTTGGCACATTCGGAGGCCGGCTTTCAAGAGCAGCTTTTTCAACTTCTGATTTGTGATACTTGCCAAGGTATTTAACATAAACCTTGTTGAGGCTTTTGATATTTCGTTTTATGTAAAAGATTTCAATCGCCCTGCGAATCTGTTTTTTATCTTCCTCTGTAACCGCTCGATCTATGCGCACATTGAAGCCAAAAATTGGTTGCTTCCTTGGCCGTCCACGCGACGGCTTTTCTGATTTTCTGGCCTTCCCTGGCCCGCCACAACTCGCGTATTTAGGTATTAATGCATTCGTTGTTTGTCCGTAACGCCAATACTCTGACAGCGCGCGATACACTGCCACTTCATCCACGCCTACCTCAAGTGCGCGAGGCTTAATAGCCTGTGAGCGACCGCTATTGGCTAAGCACCGCAAAAATTCATCATCTTCGACAAGTGGAGCTATGAGTGCATATTTGTCGTCACGACGATGCTTCCATGTATCTGGGAGCTCCGCGTCACCTAGTAATTTTGCACGCGGGATCGGATAGTTTTTTTCAATTATCTGCTCGTGCTTTATGCCCATTTCGAATTCGATTAGGCTAACGTTGGATGGGCGCTTCATTCGCTGTTCGTTATCAAGTCTAAACACAATCAGCAAATCCAAAGTCGGAGTTATCTCCAGAACCCGATATTGGCCCACGGCCAACTTCCCATATTCGCCAATCACGTCCCAGGTCGAGTTACGAATTAACTGCGCCATTTTTTTCGTTCTCCGTCCAGTCGCTGGATACGCTCAGGATTTCGATTAGCCCTTGCTTCTGTATTGGCGTGTCGAGGTTTACGGTTACATGCCGAAGCCAAAGTGCCGCCCTTAATAGGGAAGAGGTCAGTTTCGAATCCTGTCCAATGCCAACCGCTAATCGGTCTACCAAACCCAACCACTCGTAGATACCCGTTTCCATTTGCGCGACAAGACGTCCTAATATCTGCTCCATATCATCGCCAAGAGCGAGCCGCTTACGGCCTCGCAGCGGATCCGAAATCCAATCAATGTTCTCGGCAACCTGCCGGTTCAATTGCTTTTCTGTAACTAACCGCCAAGGTATTCCCAACGTTTCCCACCACACCCGCTCGATCTCGAGACGCTCCAGAACTTTTTCCTCCTGGAGCGCCTCTTCGGGCTTTACGGCAACTGCCAGGTAGGAGATATGGTCTTCGTCTTTTAAGGTGAGCAGGAAATCGGTCGACAGGACAGAGGGGGTTTTTGAATTTGCGTTGATGGGGTATTGAATGCCAGCCTCGGCGGCCACGCGCACCACCAAATCAAGCGGAAAAAGAGGGAACTGTTCCCTGATGTCGATGACCCGCGGATTGAACTCAGCGTACAAGAAAAAATTCAGTTCAATTCCAGATAGAAGTTGATGCGTCCGTTCTACCTTAATTCCTTGAATTTTTGTTGATTTTCCGTGGGATGAAACGTCATTAACCCGGAGCCACGGCAAGTAATCAGTACCGACACCAATTCCTCGCCCATCCTTTAGGGCGCGCGAATAATCATCCATGCTGCTAAGGCTACGACGTCCCATCGACACCCCCCACGCATTATTATTGAAGGATAGTCGATGAGGGCAAAATTACAAACTTTATAAAACTAATTACAAACTTTATATCTTAATTACAAACTTTTTTATCACTACACATCATTTTTATCAGCGTAATCACTCATTCCACAGTGACAGACTTCGCCAAATTACGCGGCTGATCAACATCCGTTCCTTTAAGCACCGCGACGTGATACGCCAGCAATTGCAGCGGCACAGTGTAAACAATCGGTGCGATCGGGTCTTCGGTACTGACTACCGACATGACGCGAACATTGTCTTCGGGTTTAACGCCCGATGCTTCATCGGCAAACACGATCAATTCACCGCCACGAGCGCGAACTTCTTGCAGATTGGATTTGAGTTTTTCCAGTAACTCATTATTCGGCGCAACGGCGATCACCGGCATTTCGGCATCGATCAGCGCCAGCGGGCCATGTTTCAATTCACCGGCGGGATAGGCTTCGGCGTGGATATAGGAAATTTCTTTTAATTTAAGCGCGCCTTCCATCGCCACCGGATATTGCGTGCCGCGGCCGAGGAATAGCGCGTGATTCTTGTTGGCGAAGAATTCAGCAAGATGTTGAATCGGTTCGTTCATTTCCAGAACCTTTTCAATCTTCGACGGCAAGCTGCGCAATTGCGACACGAGACTGATTTCAGTCTGCGCCGACATACCGTGGCGACGCCCAAGCACGATCACCAGCAGCATCAAGGCAACAAGTTGTGTAGTAAATGCCTTGGTGGAGGCAACGCCGATTTCCGGGCCTGCGCGGGTCATCAGCACCAGATCGGCAGCGCGGACAATGGAGCTTTCCGGCACATTGCAAATCGCCAGTGACCAGCCGTAATCCAGCTTCTTGGCTTCATTCAATGCGGCCAACGTATCCGCCGTTTCACCTGACTGCGAGATTGCAACCACTAACGAATTACGCCGCGCAACAGGATGGCGATAACGGAATTCGCTCGCGACTTCGACGCTGCATGGAATCCCCGCCAGCGATTCCAGCCAGTAACGCGCCACCATCCCGGCGTGGTAACTGGTGCCGCAGGCGATAATATGGACGCCCTGTACCTTATCGAAAATTTCGGCGGCGTTCGGGCCAAAGGCTGCTTCCAGAATTCTATCGCCCGCCAAGCGGCCTTCCAGCGTTTCCGCCACGGCGCGTGGTTGTTCAAAAATTTCTTTGAGCATGTAATGGCGGTATTGGCCACGCTCGACGGCATCAGCCGTTAATTCGCTAACCTTGATCGGACGCTCGACGACTTCACCGGCAGCGTTATAAATAGTGAGACTATCGCGGCGAATATCGGCAATATCGCCTTCCTCGAGGAAGATAAAACGTTGCGTCACCGGCAATAGCGCCGCCACATCGGAGGCGATGAAGTGTTCACCGATGCCGATACCCACCACCAGCGGGCTACCCCGGCGAGTCGCCACGATTCGCCCCGCCTCACTGTTAACAATGACGCCCAAGGCATAAGCACCTTCCAGCTCATCCACCGTGGCGCGCACCGCTGCCAGCAAATCTTTGCCTGTACTTACATAATCATAAATTTGATGGACTACAACTTCGGTGTCGGTTTCTGAGGTAAAGCTATGGCCTTTTTGCAATTGCTGATGGCGCAGCAACTCGTGATTTTCGATAATGCCGTTATGCACCACGGCCACCGTCTTGCGGCAGATATGAGGATGAGCATTTTTCTCACTCGGCTTGCCGTGGGTGGCCCAACGGGTATGGGCGATACCAGTACGACCGACGATTGGATTTTTCTGAATGCTGGCCGCCAGTTCGGCGACTTTGCCCACGGCACGGGCGCGACTCAGACGGTTTTCCGCGTCTATCACCACCGCCCCGGCGGAATCATAACCGCGATATTCGAGGCGCCGCAGCCCTTCGATCAGGATCGGGACTACATCGCGTTCTGCCACTGCTCCGATAATGCCGCACATGCTGTAGTACTCCTTAAATTCGTGATCAACCCCTCTCCCTAAGGGAGAGAGGGTTGGGGTTGGTGAGGGTGCAGGTAGGTGGGCGATTCATGAATCGGCCCTACAGCATTAATCCCCTCATCCTAACCTTCTCCCTTTGGGAGAAGGGACTCTAAATTTCGCGTCGCGAAAAACTGCCCTTCAGCTTTTCTTTTTGGTCGGCCGTTTCCAGCCTTCCCTTGATGCCTGCGGTGTGCGGCTGAGCGCCAGCGCACCCGGTGCTACGTTCTTGGTAATGGTCGCACCTGCTCCGATCGTTGCCCCTTTGCCGATGGTCACCGGCGCAACCAATTGCGAGTCCGAGCCAACAAAAACCTCGTCCTCAATAATCGTCTGGTGTTTATTGGCGCCATCATAATTGCAGGTAATCGTCCCGGCGCCGATGTTGACCTGGTTGCCAATGGTCGCATCGCCGACATAACTTAGGTGGTTAATCTTGGAGCCAAGACCCACCGTCGACTTCTTGATTTCGACAAAATTGCCGATGTGCGCGTCACCCGCCAGCACCGTACCCGGGCGTATCCGGGCGAAAGGCCCGACGCGACTCCCGGCGCCGATCTCGGCCTCTTCGATCACGGTGTTGGCCAGGATTTCCACGCCATCACCGATCACACTATTAATAATCAGGCAGTTAGGGCCAATCTTTGTATTTGACCCTATATTTACTTTGCCATGTAAAATTACATTGGTGTCAATTTCAACGTCCCGACCACAGCTTACCTGGCCACGCACATCCAGCCGCGCCGGGTCGCGCAGGGTGACGCCCGCGTCCATCAAGGCTGTGGCCTGAATACGTTGATAGTGACGTTCGATCTCCGCCAGCTGGCGCTTATTGTTAATTCCCAGCACCTCATGCACATCGGCCGGAGCAGCGGTATTCACTGCCACGCCATCCCCGACGGCCATCGCCAGCACATCGGTCAAGTAGTATTCGCCTTGGGCATTATCGTTACGCAGGCGACCCAACCAGTCAGACAGCTTGGCGGCAGGGGCGGTCAGAAAACCGGTATTCACTTCGCGAACCCATAGCTCACTGGCATTGGCATCCTTCTGTTCGACATTGCGCAGCACCTTGCCGCTGCCATCGCGGATGATGCGGCCGTAACCCGTCGGGTCGTCCAACTCAACGGTGAGCAGGCCGACTTCGCTACCCGCCGCCTCGATTAATCGCTTCAATGTTGCGGCGCTGATCAGGGGCACGTCGCCATACAACACCAGCACCCGCTCGCCTTTAACGTGGGAAATCGCCTGGGCCACGGCATGGCCGGTCCCCAGCTGCTGCTCCTGCAATACCCAGTTCACATTGAGATGGGCGAGGGCCTTGGGCACGGCGTCACCGCCATGGCCATAAACGACATGGATCTCTCCCGCACCCAGTTCACGGGCGGTGCTGATCACGTGTTCCAGGAGGGGACGGTCACCGACCACATGCAGCACCTTCGGTAACGCCGAACGCATGCGGGTACCTTGACCAGCGGCAAGTATGACGACACTTAACATAGGTGAGGTATTTTATAGGATTGTGAGGAATTACGCTCGATTCTACCGTCGATGGCAAGGCCGCTATCTTTATCGATTCGACATGCTGCGTCAATCCAAATCCGGCATCGCGCCGGCCATCACATCGGCGATTAGCATAAAAGCGCGATTCCAGGCCATTTCGTGCGCTTCATTCCAATCTGACACCTGTATTTCTTTCATCGTCTCGATGAAGGCTCGCTGCATCACGGCATAGGATTCCCAGGTCACCCCATAATTCTGGTCATGGCGACGACCTGCGGCATATAACGGGGGAAACAAATGGGAGGGAGAGTCCAAGCTTTCAATGGCGGTAGTGAACATATTCACCGCTTTATGGGCCTGCATCTCCAAACTGCGGTGAAACAATGCTTCCAGGTTCGGATCATACTCAAACAGGTGACGATAAAAGCGTTCCCCAAAGTCCTCTTCACGTCCCAGTACTACCTGCCAATCATTACGAACCAAGGCCACTTCCTTTGGCAACATCAACGAATTTTCGGCTTCGTATTTATGCGTCATACGCTAAAACTCTTATATGTTTGTCCAATTACTTATAACGGCCGAAACTAAAAAGGGGAAAGGCCTCTCGACCTTTCCCCTTGTAACATCTTAATTTTACAACTTAATTAACGGCCAGCTTTTTTGCGCAGCTTCTGGATTGCCTGCAACTGGGCCATGGCCTGGGCCAATTCCTGCTCGGCTTGGGCCAATTCCATTTCGCCTTGCTGATCGCGCAGCGCCTGTTCGGCACGTTGCTTGGCTTCCATTGCCGAGGCCTCGTCAAGATCCTTGGCACGGACAGCGGTATCGGCCAGCACGGTGATGCCGTGGGGCTGAATTTCGAGCATACCGCCGGAGACGTAGTAAAACTCTTCTTCGCCTTCCGGCCGCACGACACGCACTTCGCCCGGTTTGAGCTTGGTCAGCAACGGGGCATGGCGAGGCAAAATGCCCAGCTCGCCCATCACGCCCGAGGCAAATACCATCTCGGCCGGGCCGGAAAAAATCTCGGCCTCGGCGCTAACGATGTCGACATGTACAGTCATTGCCATAACGATCTCCTACGGCTAATTACTTGCCAGCGATCTTCTTGGCTTTTTCCACGGCTTCGTCAATGGTGCCGACCATGTAGAAAGCCTGTTCAGGCATGTGGTCATACTCACCGTCAACAATGCCCTTGAAAGCACGAATGGTATCTTTCAGGGAGACGTATTTACCAGGCGCACCGGTGAATACTTCAGCAACGAAGAATGGCTGTGACAGGAAGCGCTGGATCTTACGCGCGCGGGATACGGTCAGCTTGTCCTCTTCAGACAGTTCGTCCATACCCAGAATCGCGATGATGTCCTTCAGTTCCTTGTAGCGTTGCAGCGTACCCTGCACACCGCGCGCCGTGTTGTAATGCTCGTCACCGATAACCAGCGGATCAAGCAGACGCGAGGTGGAGTCGAGCGGATCAACAGCAGGATAGATACCCAGCTCGGCGATCTGACGCGACAATACCAAGGTAGCGTCCAAGTGCGCGAAGGTGGTGGCTGGTGACGGGTCAGTCAAGTCATCCGCAGGCACGTAAACGGCCTGGAAGGAAGTGATAGAACCGGTCTTGGTGGAAGTGATGCGCTCTTGCAGCACGCCCATTTCTTCAGCCAGTGTCGGCTGATACCCTACCGCCGACGGCATACGTCCCAACAACGCGGACACTTCGGTACCGGCCAAGGTGTAACGGTAGATGTTGTCGATGAACATCAGAACGTCGCGACCTTCGTCACGGAAGTGCTCGGCCATGGTCAGACCGGTCAATGCGACGCGCAGACGGTTGCCTGGTGGCTCGTTCATCTGGCCGTAAACCAGCGCAACTTTATCCAGAACGCCACCTTCACTCATTTCGTGATAGAAGTCGTTACCTTCACGAGTACGCTCACCGACACCTGCGAATACAGAGTAACCACTGTGCTCAACGGCGATGTTACGAATCAATTCCATCAGGGTAACGGTCTTACCTACACCGGCGCCCCCGAACAGACCGACCTTACCACCTTTGGCGATCGGCATGATCAAGTCGATAACTTTGATACCGGTTTCGAGAATCTCAACCGAAGCGGCCTGATCGGCATAGATAGGCGGTTTGCGATGGATTGGCATCAATTTCTCAGCCTGGACCGGACCGGCCTCATCGATCGGTTTACCCAACACATCCATGATACGGCCGAGAGTACCTTTGCCCACTGGCACCATAATCGCTGCGCCTGTGTTATTGGCGGCAGCACCGCGCTGCAAACCGTCGGTGGAGCCCATGGCGATGGTACGCACCACGCCATCACCCAACTGTTGCTGCACTTCCAGGGTCAAGCCCGCGCTGTCGATTTTCAGAGCGTCATAGATTTTTGGCATTGCTGTGCGCGGAAACTCCACGTCGACAACGGCACCGATGATTTGGATAACTTTTCCTGAACTCATGATTCAGTTCCTCTTTTACTGTTAAACCTGGGGTCAATACGCCGAGCTGGTTTTTTACACCGCCGCCGCGCCGCTGACGATTTCCGAAATTTCCTGCGTAATAGCTGCCTGACGCGCCTTGTTGTACACCAACTGCAATTCGTGGATCAGGTCGCCGGCGTTGTCGGTTGCTGCCTTCATCGCCACCATGCGCGCCGCCTGCTCACAGGCCACGTTCTCAACCAGACCTTGATACACCTGTGACTCAATAAAGCGCACCAACAGCTCAGTCAACACTTCCTTGGCCTCAGGCTCGTACAAATAGTCCCAGTGGTGCTCAAGTTCCTTTTCCGGCTTGGCGGCCTGGATCGGCAACAACTGTACCGCCGTCGGCTGCTGAGTCATGGTGTTGACGAACTCGTTGTACACCAGATCGATACGATCGATTTCACCAGAATCAAACGCATCAAGCATGACCTTGATGCTGCCGATGATCTGGCTTACCGTCGGCGCGTCGCCAAAATCGGTGGCCTGGGCGCGGATGTTCTTGCTGACACGCTTGAAGAAGGCATTGGCCTTTTTCCCCAGCAGACAAAGATCCACCTCAACACCTTGATCACGCCACTTACGCATCTCCACGACAGCGGTCTTGAACGAATTTGTGTTCAGGCCACCGCACAGACCGCGATCCGTAGACACAATGATCAGTCCGACACGCTTGATCGTATCCTTCTTTTGCAAGTAAGGATGGTGATACTCAGGATGAGCATACGCCAGGTGATTAATCACGTTGCGAATCTTTTGCGCATAAGGACGCGATGATCGCATCCGCTCCTGAGCCTTACGCATCTTGCTCGCCGCGACCATTTCCATGGCGCGGGTGATCTTCTGAGTATTCTTGATACTCTTGATCTTGACGCGAATCTCTTTACCGACTGCCATGCCTAAGGTCCCCGATTACCAGGTGCTGGTTGCTTTGAATTTCTTCAGAGCGTCTGTCATCTTGGCGGCGATATCGTCGTTGAAGTCGCCCTTCTCGTTGATCAGCGCCAACAGGTCAGCGTTGTTCGAACGCAGGTACGAGTGCATCGCAGCTTCGAAGTTAACGACTTTCTTCACTTCGACGTCATCCAGGAAACCCTGATTGGCAGCAAACAATGAGAAGGCCATTTCGGCAACCGACAGCGGTGAATATTGCTTCTGCTTCATCAGTTCGGTAACGCGTTGGCCGCGCTCGATCTGCTTGCGGGTCGCTTCGTCCAGGTCAGACGCGAACTGGGCAAATGCCGCCAATTCACGATACTGGGCCAAGTCGAGACGAACACCGCCACCGAGTTTCTTGATGATCTTGGTCTGAGCCGCGCCACCGACGCGCGATACCGACAGACCGGCGTTGATCGCAGGACGGATGCCCGAGTTGAACAGATCGGACTCGAGGAAGATCTGACCATCGGTGATCGAGATGACGTTGGTCGGAACGAAGGCAGATACGTCACCGGCCTGGGTTTCGATGATCGGCAGCGCGGTCAAGGAACCGGTTTTGCCTTTCACAGCGCCATTGGTGTGACGCTCAACGTAATCGGCGTTAACACGTGCCGCACGCTCCAGCAGACGCGAGTGCAGGTAGAAAACGTCACCCGGATACGCTTCACGACCTGGCGGACGACGCAGCAACAAGGATACTTGGCGATAAGCCCAAGCTTGCTTGGTCAAGTCATCATAGACGATCAACGCGTCTTCGCCCTTGTCACGGAAATACTCACCCATGGCACAACCGGCGTAAGGCGCAATGAACTGCATAGCCGCAGGATCAGAGGCGGTCGCAGCGACAATGATGGTGTGCGCCAGCGCATCGTGCTCTTCCAGCTTGCGTACTACGTTGGCGACAGAAGATGCCTTCTGGCCGATAGCAACGTAGATACACTTAATGCCCGTACCTTTTTGATTAATGATAGCGTCGATGGCGACAGCGGTTTTACCCGTCTGACGGTCACCGATGATCAATTCACGCTGACCGCGACCGACAGGCACCATGGCATCGATGGCCTTGAGGCCGGTTTGCAACGGCTGGTCAACCGATTTACGCCACAATACGCCAGGCGCAATCTGCTCAATTGGAGCGGATTTTTTGGTGTCGATCGGGCCTTTGCCATCGATCGGGGTACCCAGCGAATCAACAACGCGGCCGAGCAGGGCTTCGCCAACCGGCACTTCAAGAATGCGGCCGGTGCACTTGACCTTGGCGCCTTCGGAGATGTGCTGGTATGAACCCAGAATTACCGCACCGACGGAGTCACGCTCAAGATTGAGCGCCATCCCGAACGTGTTGCCTGGGAACTCCAGCATTTCACCGGACATGACGTCGGCCAGACCGTGAATGCGGGCGATACCGTCGCTAAGACTTACCACGGTACCTTCGGTGCGCGCTTCGGTCTTGACTTCGAAGCTTTCGATGCGCTTTTTAATCAGTTCGCTAATCTCAGCAGCGTTCAATTGCATTGGCGTATCCTCTAAAAAACGTTAGCGGGCAACCGCGAGCGCCAGCTTATTCAGCTGCGTCGTGATCGACCCGTCAATAACTAAATCTCCTGCCCGTATCACGGCGCCACCGATCAGACTTGCGTCGGTGGAACACTGCAACGTCACCTCACGGCCGAGTCGCTTTTTGAGGCTGGCGATGATCGCCTGCTTCTGCGAATCGTTGAGCGCGCTTGCCGATACAACCTCGGCTTCGATCGTGCTTTCCTGCTCGGCGCGATATTGAGCAAACAGCTGCGCGATTTCAGGCAACACCGCCAGACGGCTATTTTCGGCCAGCAAGTGAATGAAGTTACTGAATTCGCCGCCGGCATCCGCACCGCCGATGCTCGTGATCAATTCCGCGAGCTTCGACTTGGATACCTTAGGATTACCCACCAACGCGGCAACCGACGGGTCAGTCACACCGATTGCAGCGAGCTGCAACGCCTGATCGACTTTACTCAATATGCCTTTTGCGCGTGCGATGTCGAACATCGCTTGCGCATAGGGACGTGCAATTGTGGTTTTCTCTGCCATATAAGCTTAGATTTGGGCGGCCAGATCTTTGATCAGTTGTTCATGAGCCTTGGCATCGACTTCGCGACTCAAAATCTTGCTAGCGGCGATCACTGCAATCGAACCCACTTGCGCCCGGATTTGTTCCTTGGCGCGATTGGCTTCTTGTTCGATTTCAGCAACAGCGGCGGTCTTGATCCGGTCACCTTCTTCTTTAGCCTTACCTTTAGACTCTTCCACAATTTCGCTGGCACGCTTTTCAGCTTGAGCCAGGATTTCGCTGGCACGGGCCTTGGCTTCGTTCAGCGCTTCATGTGCGCGCTTCTCGGCCAATTCCAGCTCATGCTTGCCTTTTTCTGCGGCAGCCAGGCCATCAGCGATGCGCTTTTGGCGATCGCTGAGCAAGCCATTCACGGGCCCCCACAGGAACTTGTTCACGAACCAGATCAACAGCACGAAGGCGATGATCTGTCCGAACAGGGACGCAGTAATATTCACGACTTGGTCCTCTCGGCTTTAGTCAGTCAGTTGATGGGGCTTAAGCACCCACGGTCTTCAGAGCAGCTTCCAGGGCGCCAACAAATGGGTTAGCGAACAGGAACCACATAGCGAAGGCCAGGATGATGAACGGGAAAGACTCCATCAAGCCCGCGAAGATGAACATGTTGGTCATCAGGGCAGGACGCATTTCTGGTTGGCGAGCGATGCCTTCCAAAGTCTTGGCGCAGATCAATCCCCAGCCAATGGCTGAGCCCAGACCGGCAGCGGCCAGAATTACACCAACGCCAACGGCGGTGTAGGCGTAAATCATCGCGATCATTTCAGGTGTCATTGCAACTCTCCTTTAAACAAAAAAACTAAAATCAAAACCAAAAAACCGTTATTACTATCGCAAACTCTATTGCTGGATTAATGATCATCCACACTGGTGTGTGCCATGCCCAGATAGACGATGGTCAACACCATGAAGATGAAGGCCTGGAGGGTGATGACCAGCAAGTGGAATATCAACCAGCCCAGATCCAGCAATGCTTGTAACGAGATCCAGGGCAGCGCGGCCAGAATGCCGCCCGCAGCCATGGAACCACCGATCAATGCGATCAACAGGAACACCAGCTCGCCTGCGAACAAGTTACCGAAGAGTCGCAGTGCCAGCGACAACGGCTTGGCCAGCTCCTCGATCAAGGTCATGACCACGTTCACCGGTACAAAGAACTTGCCGAAGGGGTGGAACAGGAACATTTTCAAGTAGCCCACCGGGCCCTTGACCTTGAGGTTATAGAAAATGATCAGCGCGAACACCGTCAGCGACATCGCCATCGTGGTGTTGAGATCGGTGGTCGGCACAACTTTCAAATAATGGAAGCCGAACCAGCTTGCCACCATCGGCAGCAAATCTACGGGGATCAAGTCCATGAAGTTCATCAGCCAGACCCAGACGAAGATGGTCAGCGCCAACGGCGCAATCAGGGGATTGTGACCGGGAAAGGTATCGCGCACCTGACCAGCAACAAACTCAACTATCGATTCGATGAAATTCTGGAAGCGGCCTGGAGTACCGGCGACCAGGTTACGACCGATGCGCATCGACACCACAATGATCAGCGCCGCCAGCATGAAGCTGAAGAATAAGCTATCTAGATTGTAAGACCAAAAACCAGCAGACTGATGGGTGACCGGATCGCAGTTACCGGCACACAGATTGGTCAAATGGTGCTGGATGTACTCAACCGAGCCACCGCCACCTGAATTCTCTGCTGCACTCAAGGCTAATCTCCCTTAAAACGTTCTTTTATTTCGCGCGTTGCTGCGGATGACTACTCGTCCGCATCACCACCGCATAAGCCAGTTGCGCACACCCAAATCCAACCACTGTTGCCAGCGCATCGAACTTAAACAGGGTCAGTGCCACCACAAACAAACCCAGTACCAGGAAAAACCGCTGCACCGCACCAAGATAAAGCGTCAACATGCTCTTCCTGGGATCGCTCTTGGCGATCTCGGTAGCGCGCAATACACCGCGCCGCAACAACAACGATGAACCTGCACCAATTCCACCGCCGATCAAGGCGGACAACGCCTGCCAGCCACCCGTCATCACGGCAAACACCAAGGCCACAATGGCGGCGATACTCACTTGCAGAATCAATACCTTGCGGGCATTGGCCTGCACTTGTGCGATGGCGACGTCCAATTTAAAACCTGACTAACATTTTGTGCGCCTTCAGTGTCCCGCCGACAAAACCCAGCGCCCCGAATATCAACATAAACAAAGGCTTGGTTTCAAAATACGTGTCGACCCCGTATCCCAGCGCGAACCCGGTGACGACCATCGCCGTCATGTGGGTTCCGACTCCGATCAGGAGCAAACCGGCACCCTGTTTCTTTTCCATTCCGAGGCCCGCACGAAGAAGGCGCGTGAGTATAGCCCGCGACCAACGGCCACTGCAACCCTCACTTAGCGCGGCGCAGTATAAAAAAATAGGGCGGGGTGGTCAATTAAAATCACGCAAACGTGATCTGCCTTCTCAGTCTGCTATCGAGGCTTCTTGATATCTGAATCTCAAACTCCGCTCAAGCAATGATTGACTTAGTAAACTTGCGTGAATTAACATGCCGTCGCACTGTCAATTTATATATAAAAACTAACTTTTATTTACTGAGGGAGTCACTTGCATGAAAGCTTTAAAAAAATTGTTTGCCATTTCGGTATTGATGTTGAGCCTACCAGTAGCTGGCCACGCTGAGGGCGGCGTCATCCCCCCAAGTCAGATGAAAAACCCGTGGCTGGATTGTGGCATTGGCGCAATGATTTTTACTGAGACCAAATGGGCCGCCGTAACTTCGAACGTAATCTGGGACCTGGGCACTACCGCCGTAACCTCAGGGGCATCAACCCCCAATTAGTGTAGCGGCAAACAAGTTGTGGCTGCTCGTTTTGTGTATGAAAACTACGCCAGCCTTGAAGAAGACACTGCCAAAGGTTATGGCAAGCACATACGCGCCATGCTTAGCATGATGGACTGTGACAAAACCGCACAACCTGCCATTGCCAACTCCATCCGCACAGATTTCAGCACATCTATGCGCGAACCGTCATACGCTTCGCAAACCACTTTAGATAAGGCAGAAGCCTATTACAATCTGGTCAGCAACAAAGTTTCAGGCGAATATACCCAAGCCTGTAAAGCCCTCTAATTCGCGAAACCTAGTATGTTCAAGAGCCTGTTGATGTCATCAACAGGCTCTTGTTTTTTCGTAGGGTCACGCAATGTTTTATCTGCCGCAACGTTACTGCCTAGCTCTAATAAGCTTTTCTTTATTATTCTTTGTAACTCCACTTTCTTTGGCTTCGGAAGAATCGGGGTTCGCTCCTCAGGTTGCGACACTTATCCTGCAAGCTGAGGATAAAAAACTGGCTGAACACCCCTATTGGCGAAAATTATTGCACTATAAATATCCCGGATCAGGCCACGATTCTGTTCGCAGCGAAATCATATCTTCTGATTTCTTTTTATCCCCCGAAGGAACGATAAATCCCAGCGCTGAAATAAAAGCAACAATTGCGGCATTCTTTGCCTCTCCAGGTGACGAACCTGACAAACATGCTCAATGTCGGTTTGTCGCGCGCTACCAGTGGTTACGCCGGTCGCTTGACTGGAGCTCAGCTGACCCACCTTCGGTAACGTGTCATCAATTTGAAGATTGGGCACTGCACAGCAACATAAATTCTTTAAGTCTGGTCTTTGCTAGCGGCTACCTAAGCAACCCGGCCTCTTTCTATGGTCACATTCTTTTAAAATTTAATACTGACAATAATATCGCACCTACCAACCTCCTTGATGAAAGCGTGAACTACGGCGCTACCGTTCCCGAACATGAGAATGGTCTGGCATATGCTTTCAAAGGGGTATTTGGCGGATATGACGGCAGTTTTTCACATGAACGTTTTTATCGCCTCAATCACATATATGTTGAAAACGAAATGCGTGACTTATGGGAATATGAGCTTTCATTATCTCCTGCCGAAGTTGATGCAATCGTTGCCCATGCCTGGGAGCTGCTCGGCAATAAATTTACATATTATTTTTTAAAGGAAAACTGCGCCTATCGAATGGCTGAACTGCTTAATCTCGTCATCGAGCCGCCACTAGTTCCCTATGATAGGCCATGGGAGGTCCCCGCCGTAATATTCGATAAACTCGCTTCCATTGAGAGAAATGGAACTCCCTTAGTCAGCAACGTGCACCGCATCCCATCGCGTCAGAACCTTTATTCTGACCGGTATTTTGAACTTTCCGAATCGTCTCAGACTCAAGTAAGATTTCTAGTTGCCAACAACTTAAACTTCACTACACCGAGCTATCAACAAAATTCTAACGATGACAAAGTTAGAATCATCGACACCTTGATTGACTACTACGAGTTCCGTTTAGTCACAAACAAGAGCGATCCCTCATTCAAAGCAGCGAAGCATACTTTATTACTTGAGCGATCCGGATTACCGCCACAAACCTCTGTAACAATTGACCCCGAATCCGACATCAAACCTCCTCACATTGACCCAAGACCCGGCATGACTCGTGCTGGATTTTATCACAACAACCAACTAGGCTCGGGGTTCGAACTACGATGGCGTCCTGCGTATTATGACATGCTCAATCTCGATGCCGGCCGTTACCCGAATTCACAGTTGAGCATGCTTGACCTTCGGCTAATATATTCTGACCAAAGTTTAAGCGTACGCAGCCTGGATATCATCAACATAGAAACACTAAACCCTTCCCGGACTTCGCTTCCTGGTGATGGAGGGATTGCTTGGAAAGTAAAAGCTGGCCTAGAAAATCGAGATCTTTCTTGCGAGAACTGCCTTGTGTCCAATATTACGGGTGGCATTGGAAAAAGCGCCACCCTAATGAACCACATGGTTACGTTTGTGATGTTAGAAGCCAATGCACGAACAAAACGTCAGGACTCCGATACTTTTGGCATCGCCGCTCATATCGGGATGATTGCTTCACCAATCCCTGGATGGAAATCCCACATCTCTCTTGGCCAGCAAGCCTACCTAAATGGTTCTCGATCCAATTACCGCCTGGCAAGATGGGAAAATCGTTTTGGAACTGCGCGTAACTGGGATGTGCGGCTCAATTTTGAAGAGAAAATCGCACGAGAGTCACAGCTCGCGATTTCGTACTACTGGTAATTAGCAGCTCAGGACTACGAACATATTTCAGCGTAGCACAACCATGTTGACGAACAACAAACAGTGTCAGCATGCCCAATAAATAGATAGCCCGCATCACTATTTTTGCTGTGGCCTATATTCAGAAAAATTTAAAACTCGGGCTTTCCCAACCGCACCAGCACACCATCCAACTCATCCAGAGAGGTGTAACTAATCACTAACTGGCCTTTGCCTTTGGGACCGTGCTTGATTTGCACTTGCGTAGCCAAACTTTCCGACAGGAATTGTTCGAGACGTTGAATATCGGGATCGACGCTGACTTTTGCGGCTTTGGCGACAACGGCCGTTTCGGCCTGCAGTTGCTTGACCAGGCGTTCGGTTTCGCGCACCGATAACCCTTGCGCGACAACTTTGCGTGCGGCCGCGCGCTGGTCTTCGCCAGTCAACGCGAGCAGGGCGCGGGCGTGACCCATTTCAATGTCGCCGTGCTCAAGCATGGTTCTGACTTCGTCGTGCAGTTCCAGCAAACGCAGCAGATTACTCACTGCGGCGCGTGAACGGCCAACCGCGTCAGCGGTTTCCTGATGCGTGAGACTGAATTCGAGGATCAAGCGTTGCAGGGCGCGCGCTTCTTCGATGGGGTTGAGATCTTCGCGTTGAATGTTTTCGATCAGGGCCATCGCCATCGCGGCTTGGTCCGGCACATCACGCACAACCACCGGAATTTCTTGCAAACCGGCCATTTGTGACGCGCGCCAACGGCGCTCGCCGGCGATGATTTCATAGCGGCCACCACCGATCGGGCGCACGACGATCGGTTGCACCAGTCCTTGGGCGCGGATGGAGCTGGCGAGTTCTTCCAGGCTTTCGGGGTGCATGTCGACGCGCGGCTGATATTTGCCGCGCTGCATTAAATCGACGGGCAAGGTGTGTAACTCACGCTCGGCAACGGGCGCTGTTGCTGGCAATACCGTTGTTACAACTTCAGCCGTTGCGGCGGCGGGGCGTGCCGCTGCCAGCAATTCATTCAATCCCCGGCCCAATCCACGTTTTTTTACGACCATGTTTTTAATTCCAAAATTTAATTTATCTATTTACCACAGAGGCACGGAACGCAAAGCTTTGGGCAATTGGCGCGAATAGTCGTACCGATCCCAAATTATGGGTCTCATTTATGATTTTCTCTGTGCACTCTGTGCCTCTGTGGTGATTTGTTTAGTTTCTAAATTAGGCCGGCTCGGCGATACGCATTGGCGCGGATGCGGCCGCCTGTTCCTTACGCAAAATTTCACCGGCCAATGCCAAGTATGCGACGGCACCGGTGCTTGCCTTGTCATATTGCATCACCGGCAGACCATGACTTGGCGCTTCCGCCAGGCGTACATTGCGAGGAATCACGGTGCGATAGACTTTATCGCCGAAATGCTCGCTCAGTTGATTCGAAACATCGGTCGTCAGGTTATTGCGATTATCGAACATGGTGCGCAACAGACCTTCGATGTGCAATCCAGGATTGAAGTTGTCGCGGATCTGCTCGACAGTTTCAAGCAAGGAACTCAACCCTTCGAGCGCGTAATATTCGCATTGCATTGGGATCAACACTGAATTCGCAGCGACCAGGGCATTCACCGTCAACATATTCAGCGACGGCGGACAATCAATCAGGATGTAATCGTAATTCGCAGTCACTTCGGCCAGCGCCTGACGCAGCCGTTGTGGAGCTTCGGGCAGATCTTTCAAACGCACTTCGGCCGCAGTGACGTCGGCATTACCGGGGATCACCATGTATCCGGCGTTGCCTGCGGGCACGCTGGCTTGTGCGGCTGAACATTCGCCCAACAAGACTTCACAACTCGTCAATTCAACCGCGGCTTTATTCACGCCGCTGCCCATGGTGGCGTTGCCTTGCGGATCGAGATCGATCAATAATACGCGGCGCTTGGTGGCGGCCAGCGAGGCGGCGAGATTGATGCTGGTGGTGGTCTTGCCGACGCCGCCTTTTTGATTGGTGATTGCGATGATTTTGGCCATAGGCTGTTACTCACATTTAATCTTGCAACGCAAAAACGCAAAGGCGCGGAGACGCAAAGAAATTAAAAATAATTTGGGTCAAGTCTATGAGCTCTGCATTTTGATTGTGTCACCTCTGGCGACGGCTTGGCGGGTTACGCTCTACGGGCTAACCCACCCTACATTATACTTGGCAGATTACGCCGCAAAATCGCAGCGAACCCACCCTACATTTATTAGTTGTTCACCCGCTGAAAAATCAGCAGATGGCGCTCCCCCTCCAGGAACGGCACGTCGAGGCGCTCCGTCGTCTCGAGTTCAAATCCGGCGGGCAGCTGGGTCAGTTCTTCGGCGGGATATACGCCCTTCATTGCCAGCAGCTTGCCCATTGGCGCCACCAAGTGGCCTGCCACACGCAGAAAATCGCCCACGGCGGCGAAGGCGCGCGAAATCACGCTATCAAACCCGGTTTGCGGCATGAATGCCTCGGCCCGGCCGCTAATCACGGTGACGTTGTCGAGTTTGAGCTCGATCGCGACCTGGGTCATAAAACGCGCCTTCTTGGCATTGCTGTCGAGCAAGGTGAACTGCCGATCGGGGCTGGCTACCGCCAGTACGATCCCCGGCACACCGGCACCGCTGCCCACATCCACAATGCGCGATCCATTAATGTAAGGCAACGCCGCCAGACTGTCGAGCAGATGCCGCGGTACCCAGTCGCTCTCATCGCGGCGCGAGGTGAGATTATAGACCTGATTCCACTTGGCCATTAGCGCCAGATAGGCGAGCAGAGTCTCCTGCCGGGCCTCGCTTAGATCGAGGTTGAGACGCTTGATGCCTTCTTTAAGTTGTTGACGATCCATGGATTTATTCTGAAATCCAGTGCTGCACCACAGAGACACGGAGCACACAGAGAAGATTCATGGCGTTATTCCAGGACTGATTTTCATCATGCAGAGAAATCGATTCCTGGTCATAACTTCTTGAAAATTCAAATACTCTGTGCACTCTGTGCCTCTGTGGTGAAAAAGGAAGGTTTATCCGTTGTAGGCTGATCGCGCCTGCGTTACACCGCGTTTTTTCAAATGCACCAGCAACAGCGAAATGGCGGCCGGGGTGATGCCGGGGATACGCGCCGCCTGACCGACAGTGACGGGCCGCTGCTTTGCCAGTTTTTGACGAACCTCATTGGAAAGTCCAGACACAGCCTGGTAATCCAGATCGGTGGGCAGCGCGGTCTCTTCGTGACGGCGTTGGCGCTCAATCTCTTCATGCTGACGATCGATGTAGCCCGCATATTTGGCCTGGATCTCGACCTGTTCGGCGACGGTGGCATCGGCCACGCCCGGACCGGCGGCAGACAGCAAGCTCATCAAGCTGGCATAGCTGACCTCGGGCCGGCGCAACAATTCGGCGAGACGATATTCGCGTGCCAGCGGGCCATTGAAGACGCGCGTCGATTCTTCTTCGGTAATCTGCCCCGGTCGCAACCAGGTATCGCGCAAACGCTGTTGTTCTTGCTCAATCGCTTCACGCTTGGTTTCGAACGCCGCCCAGCGTACGTCATCGACCAAACCAAGTTCGCGACCTTTCGCGGTGAGCCGCAGATCGGCATTGTCTTCGCGCAGCAACAAACGATATTCGGCACGGCTGGTGAACATGCGATACGGTTCTTGCGTGCCGCGAGTGTTGAGGTCATCGATCAGCACACCGATGTAGGCCTCGTCACGGCGCGGACACCAGGCTTCCCGTTCCTGTATTTGCAGCGCGGCGTTCATGCCGGCGATTAAACCTTGCGCCGCCGCTTCTTCATAACCGGTAGTGCCGTTGATCTGACCTGCAAAAAACAGGCCGTGAATATATTTGGTTTCGAGCGAAGGCTTAATATCGCGCGGATCGAAGTAGTCGTATTCAATCGCATAACCGGGACGCGTGATATGTGCGTTTTCAAACCCTTTCATCGAGCGCACCAGCGCGAATTGCACGTCATAAGGCAAGCTGGTGGAGATGCCGTTGGGATAAATCTCGTGCGTGCTCAAACCTTCCGGCTCGACAAAAATCTGATGCGCGTCCTTGTCGGCGAAACGCATGATCTTGTCTTCAATCGATGGGCAATAGCGCGGCCCGACGCCTTCGATCACGCCGGTATACATCGGCGAGCGATCCAGGCCGCTGCGAATGATGTCATGCGTGCGGCTGTTGGTATACGTCATCCAGCATGATACCTGGCGCGGATGCTCGCTGGCGTTGCCGAGGAAGGAAAATACCGGTGCCGGCTTGTCGCCCGGCTGTTCGGCCATTTGGCTGTAATCCAGGCTGCGGCCATCGATGCGCGGCGGGGTGCCGGTTTTTAAACGGCCAACGCGGAACGGCAATTCGCGCAAACGGGCGGCGAGGGCGTTGGAGGGCGGATCTCCGGCACGGCCGCCTTCGTAATTCTGCAAGCCAATATGAATGCGGCCACCGAGGAAGGTGCCGACGGTCAGCACTACCGTGCGAGCACGGAATTTGAGGCCCATCTTCGTCACCACGCCGCTGACACGCTCGCCTTCGACGATCAGATCGTCCACCGCCTGCTGGAACAGGGTTAGATTCGGCTGATTTTCCAGCACTGCCCGCACGGCAGCTTTATATAGAGCGCGATCAGCCTGGGCGCGGGTCGCACGCACTGCCGGGCCTTTGCTGGCATTGAGGATCCGGAATTGTATGCCTGCCTGATCGGTAGCGCGGGCCATCAGGCCACCGAGGGCATCCACTTCCTTGACCAGGTGGCCTTTGCCGATGCCGCCGATGGCCGGGTTACAGCTCATCTGGCCCAGGGTTTCGATGTTATGGGTCAGCAGCAGGGTCTTGGCGCCCATGCGCGCGGACGCCAATGCGGCTTCGGTGCCGGCATGGCCACCGCCGATGACAATCACATCAAATTGATCTGGATGGAACATGGGCCTGACTTAAGCTGCCGAAAGAACCGGCTATTTTACTTCAGATTAATGTCCTAGCCAAATATGAGGATATTTAAGGGAATAGGGCGTGATTTGCTAATGAACTCAGGCAACGGATGTACGGTCTACTAATCACGAGTACGCTCGCCCCCTTAACCTGAGTTTTCATGCATGACCACCTTCAATATCCTAGCCCTGCTGATCACGCTGGCAGCCGTGTTTAGCTTCCTTAACCACCGTTATATCGGCTTGCCGAATGCAGTCGGGGTAATGTTGATCGCCTTGTTGATGTCATTAGGGATAGTGGCGCTGGATGGCCTGGGACTGGATTATGAGGAACAGGCTCGTACCCTGCTTCAGCACATTGATTTCAACCGCACAGTCCTCCATGGACTACTTAGCTTCATGCTTTTTGCTGGGGCGCTCAATATCAGCTCTAAAGATTTGGTCAAAGAAAAATGGGGCATATCGCAATTGGCGACCATTGGCATTCTGAGCTCAACCTTGATTGTGGGCCTGTTGCTATGGAGCGCAATGCAGTTACTCAATATCGATTTGCCCCTGATCTATTGCCTGCTGTTTGGCGCCCTCATTTCGCCCACCGATGCGGTCGTAGTGCTGTCAGTGTTGCGCAGCATGCGAATCTCCAAGCGTCTGGAGACCCGAATAGCTGGTGAAAGTCTGTTTAATGATGGTGTGGCGCTGGTAGTATTTCTTGCCTTGCTCGGTCTGGCCACCGGACGCACTGACGCCAGTCCGCATGAACTGCTGAAGTTATTCGCGCTCGAAGCCATAGGCGGCTTGATCTTCGGCTGGGCCGCAGGGTGGTTGGGCTATGTAATGCTCAAGTCCAACGATAATTATCAGATCGATGTGCTGATCACTCTGGCGCTGGTGATGGGCGGTTACGCCCTGGCGGATGCGTTACATGTTTCGGCGCCGATTGCCATTGCAACGGCCGGTCTTGTGATCGGCAATCATGGCCGCCAGCGGGCAATGTCGCCGGTATCGCGGGAACGCCTGGAGGCATTTTGGGAATTGATCGACGAAATTCTGGGCGCGGTTCTGTTTGTCTTGATTGGCATGGAGGTGCTCGCCCTCACCTTCACTCACGATCATTTACTGGCTGGATTGGTGGCGATTCCGATCGTGTTACTGGCACGATTCACAAGCGTGTCGCTGCCGACCCTTCTCGTCGGATCCAAACGTGGCTACACGGCCTATGAAGTAAAAATTCTGACTTGGGCCGGCCTGCGCGGGGCAGTATCAATCGCATTAGCATTATCACTTCCCACCGGTCCGTACCGTGATCTAATAGTGGCGGCTACCTATGCCGTCGTAGTATTTTCAATTTTGATCCAGGCGCCAACGATTAAACATATGATTCCATCACAACTGCCGACGTATGCACCCGATGGCCCATCTAGCCACCCCTAACACACCAAGCCAACTTGTAGTTACAACTCTGTGTCAGCCAAGCTGACCTCGGCCATGGTGGCGTGAAAAAGCGGTTCTAAATAATATGATGTCAACGGGAGCGTCGCGCCCAAGCCTTGCGCGACTCTTCCAGAACCAACATACCGAAGGCAAATGGCGCAATAAACCACCACACATCCATCGATAGTGGCGCCGTGCCAAACAATTGGTTGCCCCAAGGGGTGTACATAATAAACAGCAAAAGGCCGATCTCCACCGCGATCCCGGCCACAATCAGATGATTGCTAAATAACCCAAAACGCATGAAACTTTCGCGCTCATCACGGCACAAAAAGACATTGGCGACTTGCATCACAATAATGGCGCCGAGACAGGCGGCGGTTGCCTGCAAATACAAGGGTGTCGTGGTTGCGAGTGAATCCCCATAATTCCAGCCCCCTTGATTCAATACATAAAAAAAGGCACTCATCGCCGCAATCGCTTCCATGATTCCGAGAAACAGGTAAGCACGTGATAATAATGACCAGCGCAACAAAGGTTCTTGCCTGGGGCGTGGCGGTCTTTGCATCACACTAGGATGTGGTGGTTCTGCACCCAGCGCCAACGCGGGCAACATATCAGTACCAAGATCGACCGCCAGAATCTGAATGATTGTCAGCGGCAACGGGATCTTGAATAAGACGAAGGCAAGATAGGGAATAATCTCAGGAACGTTAGAGGTCAGAATATAGGTGAGAAACTTGCGAATGTTATCGAATACAGCGCGGCCTTCTTCGATGGCACTGACGATGCTGGCAAAATTGTCATCAAGCAAAATCATGTCCGCCGCTTCCTTAGCAACATCGGTACCGGAAACGCCCATCGCAATGCCGATATCCGCTTTTTTCAGTGCCGGCGCATCATTGACACCATCGCCGGTCACGGCCACGACCTCTTTTTTTGCTTGTAGCGCCGTGACGATACGCAATTTCTGATCGGCCCCGACACGGGCAAATATTATCTCTTCAGCATCCAGCGCCAATTGCAGTTCCGTGGGCGAAAAGCGGCGCAGTTGCGCGCCGGTGATCACCACTGGCGTTACCGTACGCACTAATCCGATTTCACGGGCAATGGCTAATGCGGTATGCGGATGATCGCCGGTAACCATAATTGTTCTGATCCCGGCCTGGCGGCATTTTTCCAGGGCCGCCGGCACCTCGGGCCGTGGCGGATCTTCAAGCCCGATGAGACCGACCAATATCAACTCCTGCTCTAGCGTTTCTCGCGCATAGCCTGGTTGAATACGGCGATAGGCGCAGGCCAGCACGCGCAAGCCTTTCCCCGCCATCTGTTCCTGTGCTTCGGTAAGTTGTTGCTGTGAATCCGTCGCTATTGGTGTTATATCGCTATCTTGTTGTATTTGATTACAGCGCGGCAACACGGTTTCTGGCGCGCCCTTTACGTAAACAATCAACCCCTCTGCACTTTGATGTACTGTTGTTTGCCGCTTGCGATCTGTATCAAAGGGAATTTCATCGACACGTGCTGGCGACGCTTGGTCTCCGAGCATGCTTTTCCCAAACTGCATCAGCGCAATTTCCATCGGGTCGCCCCATGGCTGAATCTCGCCGTGATTACGCGTCAATTTAAGTTCATTGCAGTAATTCGCCACCTCAAACAAATGCTGATAGGCCTGCAATGGCCGTGATGCCGTTTGCGCAACGTCGATAAATTCATTACCGACATATACTTGTCTTACCGTCATCCGGTTTTGAGTCAGCGTTCCCGTTTTATCGGTACAAATCACCGACGTTGAGCCAAGGGTTTCCACCGATGGCAAATGACGAATCAATGCGTTACGTTTGGCCATGCGCTGGGTGGCCATCGCCAGCGCCAATGTCACTGTTGGTAATAATCCTTCCGGCACATTGGCGACGATGATGCCGATGGCAAACATGAAATTGGCCCAGAAGGACAAGCCGATCGCCTCACCGATGATGAAAAACAGCACACCCAACGCCAGCGCCAGACCCGCCACCCAGCGACTGACGCGGATAATTTCTCGCTGCAAGGGTGAAGGCCGCTGTCGTACACCTTGAGTCAGATGCGCAATCTTGCCGAACTCCGTATGCATGCCAGTGGCAAACACAATGGCCTTGGCCTGACCCGATAACACGGTCGTCCCTGCCAACAAGATATTGGGGCTTTGCATCAGGTCTTCTTCGTTGCTGGACGTAGCTTGTTTGTTTTTCGCGGCAGACTCGCCGGTCACCGTCGCCTCATTGCTGCGCAAACCAAAACATTCAATGACCCGGCAATCGGCAGGAATTTCATCGCCTTCCTCCAAGGCCACCACATCCCCCGGCACCAGCTCGGCGACTGCCATTTCCGTCATTGCGCCATCACGGAAAACCTTGACGTGTTTGGGCAACAATTTTTCCAGCGCCGAGATCGCCTGATCGGCGCGATATTCCTGCCAGAAGGAAAACAAGCCATTGATAAGAATCACCCCCAGGATGGCATAGCCCAGCAGCCCCATGCCTTGACCTGGCTGTAACCCATCCGCGACAAACGCCAGCAGCACCGCCAGCCATAATACCAAGGCAAAAAAGTGGGTGAAGGAACGCAGAAGACGCAACACAGGCGACGCCGTCGGGGCATGCTGGATGGTGTTCGCGCCAAATTCCGTCAGCCGGGCAGCGGCCGTGGTGCTCGCCAAACCATTGGCATCACTGTGCAGCGTGGTAATCGCTTCAGCAACACTGAGCTGATGGAGTTTCACGGTCTATCCTTAGAATAAGGGCTCATTATATTTGAATAGCATAGACCACAACCTTCCTGAAATTATTGTATAGTTATTGATAACACAACGATGCATCGTAGGGGCGATTCATGAATCGTCCCTACCATTTAACATCCGGATGAGGATACGATCATGACAAAGTTCCTGAGCAAAACTGTTTTGGCGATGACGGTAGTGGTACTGGCTTTGGCCGGCTGCGCTGGCAAAACCAAAGTCGAAAGTGATTTGCATATCAAAGGCGCGCCGGACTGGGTCAATGAAGGCACCCAAATGCTTAATGACAAGGGCGGACGACTGTTTCATGGCGTCGGTCAGGCGCCAGCCATGGGCGATGATGCTTTGCAACTCTCGACCGCGGATGACCGCGCACGTGCCGAGCTGGCACGGATTTTAAGTTCGTACCTTGATGTCGCGTCCAAGGACTATACGACAGCGGCCACCAGCGGCGGCGCAACCATCACCCAGCAATCCGTTTCGCGTGATATCGCAAATCTGAGTCGCGTTAATCTTACTGGCGCCAAGGTCATCGGCCGCTGGCGCGACAAAAAAACCAATATTGTGTATTCCATCGCCGAACTGGATATGAAACAGGTAAAAGACACGTTGGAGAAGGTACAGGAAATGAACCAGGGGCTGCGCGACCATTTGACGCGTGAAGGTGACACTATTTTTGACCGCTTGGCAGGAGACAAGAAATGAATAAGGTTTTTTCCGTAATCACTATCAGCAGCGCATTAATCATTGGCGGCATATTGACCGGCTGTTCCACCAGCGTCGAGCGCATGGACGTGTCAGAAGCCAAAGATCTGAGCGGCGAATGGAACGATACCGATTCGCGCCTGGTCTCTGAAGAAATGATTCGCGATGTGTTATCGCGTGCCTGGCTCGGCGAATACACGGGTGCGAAGCATAAGCAGCCCGCCGTCATCGTCGGTGAGGTGAGCAATCTGAGCCACGAACATATTAACGTTAATACCTTTGTCGGCGACATGGAGCGTGAACTTATTAATTCAGGAAAAGTTGAATTTGTCGCCTCCAAGACCGAACGCGGAGAAGTACGTGAAGAACGCAAGGATCAGGAACTACATGCCAGCGATGTTACGCGCAAAGCCATGGGTCAAGAGATCGGCGCCGATTTCATGCTCAAGGGTACGATCAACACCATCCTCGACACCGAAGGCCGCGAGCAAGTCCGTTATTACCAGATTGATCTGACACTCATCAGCATGGCTGATAACCGCAAGGTGTGGGTTGGTCAGAAGAAGATCAAGAAATTTGTAACGAAGCCCAAGTTCCGCTGGTAGTTTGTGGCTGTAGTTCGTGCGATTGCGCTGGGCGTCGCCGCCAGCTTGTTGCTGAGCGGGTGCGCTGCTGTGCGCTTCACCGAAGACCCGGTGGAGAAATTATTGCTGGCGCAACAACCGGAACAGGCGTTATCGGTATTGGAACAGCGGCAGGTCAGTGATCGCAATCGCGGTTTGCAACTATTGGATAAGGGCATGTTATTACGCATGCAGGGCCAATTCGAAAGCAGTAACACAACGCTGGAAGAGGCGAAAGGGATTGCTGAGCAACTGGACGCCATCAGCCTCCGCGAACAAGCCGCCGCTTCGTCGATCAATGACATCATGCGCAGTTATTCACCGCCGCCGTTCGAACTGGTAATGCTGCATTGCGTCAAGATCCTTAACTATCTTGAGCTGGGTAAGCTGGATGACGCCCGCGTTGAAGCCCTGCAACTGGATGTCTTGCTCAAGGATAAGATGCCCGATAAAGAAGTTCCGTTTGCCCGTTATCTCGCTGGCTTGGTTTTTGAAGCGCGGAATGAATATGACGATGCGTTGATATCCTATCGCAAATCTTATGAGGCGTATAAGGCCAATGGATTTACCGTACCGTTGGCGCTGCAACTGGATTTGTTACGCCTCACCCAATACTTGAAACTTACGGATGAGAATAAAAAGCTGCAAGAAGAATTCTCGTTGACTGAGTGGCCAACACAGAAACAGGTTAAAGAACAAGGCGAGCTGATCTTAATCATTTTTAATGGTCTAGTACCGCGCAAACACGAAACCTCGCTTAACGTGCAAGATCCGATGAGCGGCAAGTTATATCGCATTGCGATCCCTTTTTATGAAGAGCGCGAACCTGCCGCCCATGGTGCACAGCTTGCGGTTGGCACAACAACGGCTAACACGGAATTAAGTGATCAGCTCGACCGTCATGCCAAGGCAGCACTTGATGCTGAAATGCCGAAAATCATCGCTCGCACCATCGCCCGCGTTGCTGTCAAAAGTAAAACCGTGGATGAACTGGGCAAGAACAACGCTCTCGTCGGCATGGTGGCGAACATTGCCGGATTTGTCAGCGAACAGGCCGACACCCGCGCCTGGTATACGCTGCCGCAACAAATTCTGATTGGCCGCATGCGTCTCGCGCCCGGCAAACAGGACTTAACCGTAACTCTGGAAGGTACTAGCGGCGAACATACATGGCATGATATCGAGATCGCTGCCGGTAAAAAGCGTTTTGTCTCCTGGCACTGGCCAGCTTCGCGATCCTTGATACGGAGGGCATCGCAATGAACCATCGTTTATTTGCTGTGATTGTTATGGGCGCAACGCTTACTGCATGTAGTGGCATGCCGGATCGTGACACGGCTCCCGATTGGATTAACGGTGTTAGCGTGAAGTACCCCAACGATCGTTATCTGACTGGCCGCGGCACCGCACCCGCCGTCACCGATGCCCAGGATCGCGCCCGCGCTGACCTCGCCAAACAATTCGAGGTCGCCATTCAGGAGCAGGCGCAGCAAAGCCAACACTTTGAACAAACTACGCAAGGCGATCTCATCACACAATCTTTAGAGCAACAGGTTTCGCGCAGCCTGCTGGCGCATACTTCGCGCAGCTTGCAGGGCGTAGAGATCGCCGAACTGTGGCACGATGCGGCACGCAATCAAGAGCATGCGCTGGCCGTATTGCAACGCGACAAAGCGCGACGCCAGTTCGAGCAAGAGATCGCGGCGCTCGATGACTCTGCCAACCACCATCTGGAGCAGGCAAATGTTGAGTCGCAGCCGCTTTATAAAGCGGCCCGCGTGCAACAAGCGATAGAGGCTCAACAGAATCGTATTGCAGTGCAAGCCTCGTTGCGCGTTGCCGATCCGAGCGGTCAAGGTATACCACCACGTTTATCGCTTGCAGAATTGGTGCGTACCCGCGATGCGTTGCTCAGCAAAGTCACTATCGCCACCAGCACAACCGACAACAGCATTGTTGAATTACCAAAAATCTTGGGCGGGGCCACTGCCGCCGCCGGTTTTACCGTCAGCGATGCGGATAAAGCGGACTATCGTTTAACCGCCGCCGCCAAACTCGATCCACCGCTGCGCGAAAGCGGCTGGAACTGGCAACGCGGCACCGTAGAAGTGAATTTATTGGATAAAAACGGTAAAAGCCTGGGCGTGCAACGCTGGCCGTTTAAAGTTTCTTCGACTACTGAAGAGCGCGCCCGCCAACGTTTAACGGATACTATTAACGAAACGCTTCAACGCGAATTGCGGGCGACCTTGCTGAGCTTTGCCCCGGCTCCATGATTTAAATAAATGTAGCATGTAGCCTGGGTTGAGCGAGAGCGAAACCCAGGCTACGCTAGCTGAATCTCCTGATTAACTGGCGCACCGTTTTGAAAATTTACTTGGTGTTGAATGTTCTGAATCGAATCAAGAAACTGGTAGCCGCCAAGTTTGGTTTCCAGCTGGGTTCTTAAAGCGGTTTCTTCCAGTACCACTGCCGCTCGAGACCGGATGTCAATGACAGCTTCCACGATCGGAGCATGTGGAAGATGCTCAAACGGTTCATCTATATTAAAGGCCAATTTTGACATTGAATTCATGAGATTGATTATGGCCCAGTTGCTCTCCTCTAGGCAATAAGCATAATTATAAGACGGTAACACCGTGGAGTGATTCCGGAGAAAAAAAGGGAATCTTTCCTAATTGTTTGTTCTTCTCCGCGCCTTTGCGTTGGATTTTCGATTTTTTCACAAACAAAACTTCCTAACCAATCTTGCCAACAACTCCACCGCCGGTTCGATTTTATCCAGCGCCAGAAACTCATCCGGCTGATGCGCCTGCGCGATATCGCCGGGACCGAGGATGATAGTGTCGATGCCAACTTGGGTGAGGTAGGGGCCTTCGGTGCAGAAGGCGACGGCTTCGGCTTTGTGATGACAGTGATGTTCGGCGGCGGTGACGATGGGCGATTGTTCGCTGGTGTGCATCGGTTGCGTGCCTTGGCACAGTGAAAACATTTCCCAGCGCACCGCGCTATTTTTGAACAAGGTGTGCATGCGGCCTTGAATCACTTTGCGCAAGTCGTCGAGATCCATGCCCGGAATCGGCCGCAGATCGAAATGCAATTCCGCCTGTTCGCAAATCCGGTTCGGATTATCGCCGCCATGGATGTAGCCGAGATTGAGCGTGGGCACCGGCACGGCAAAACGCGGATCGCGGTGTTTGGCTTGCAGTTCACCGCGCCACTGCATGAGATCAGCCATGACTTTATGCATTGCCTCGATGGCGTTGACGCCAAGCGCGGGATTGCTGGAATGACCGCTGCGACCGGTGAGGCGGATCGCTTCCATCATGATGCCTTTGTGGGCGTTGACGGGGCGCAGGCCGGTGGGCTCGCCGATGACGGCATAACGCACATGCGGACAACCGCGCTCGACCAGCAATTGCGCGCCGTCCATCGAGCTTTCTTCGTCGGCAGTGGCGAGTATAAACAGCGGTTGTTTAAGTTGCTCCGGCCGAAAGCGGCGCGCCGCCTCAATCGCCAGCGCAAAAAAACTCTTCATATCCGCCGCGCCCAAACCATAAAGCCGGTTGTTGGCCTCGGTGAGCACGAACGGATCGTGATGCCAGCTATGAGCATCGTAGGGCACGGTATCGGTGTGGCCGGCGAACATCAGGCCCTGACTGCGCTCATCCACCCGGCCATAGCGGGCAAGGAGATTGGCCTTGTGTGGCTGGCGGGGCAGGGGCGTGACTTCGACTGCGAATCCGGCATCTTCCAGCCACCCGGCGAGCAGGTCGATGACGGCGCGGTTACTGGTATCGAACTCGGGACTCACGCTGCTCATCGACGGCGTGGCAATCAGCTGCTGGAGCATGGTTTTGAGATTGGGGGTGGACGTAATCATTTGATTATTGTGCGCTGTAGCGTGAGGCAGCAGCAAGATTTTTTCGATTATTTACCACAGAGACACGGAGTACACAGCGAAAGCGCCAACCATTCAAGCCCCCTTCAAAACCTCTGTGCCTTCTGTGCCTCTGTGGTGAATGATTTTTTGTTTCCCGACCGGCTGTATCCGGCACTTAATATGCTAAGTTACTCGTTTCTATCGCCCTTTCGGAGCCTCAATGATCCGCCCCGCGACACTTGACGACATTTCGGCGCTGGTCGAGATTGAAGATCGTTGCTTTACCACGGACCGCATGTCACGCCGCAGTTTTCGTTACATGCTGACCAAGGGTCACGCAGCAACGCTGGTGGCGGAAGAAAATGGCAAGCTGATCGCTTACGTCATGGTGCTGTTCCATGGCGGTACGTCTTTAGCGCGACTGTACTCGATCGCCGTCTTGTTCGAACATGCGCGGCGCGGACTGGGCAAGGTGCTGGTTGCCGCCGCCGAGAAGGTGGCGCTGGATAACGATTGCGCCTACTTGCGGCTGGAAGTCCGCGTCGACAATACCAGCTCGCTGTCACTGTTCCGCAAGCTGGGTTACCGCCAGATCGGCACCTATCAGGATTATTACGAAGACCACGCCGATGCCCTGCGCTTTGAAAAAACGCTGGCTGCGGGCGTGCAGCCCGCCGTCACCCGCGTACCTTATTATCAGCAGACGCTCTACTTCACCTGCGGTCCGGCGGCGTTATTAATGGCCATGGTGACCCTCGACCCGAAAATGGAGATCAACCGCCAGCTCGAATTGCGCGTCTGGCGCGAATCGACCACCATTTTCATGACCTCCGGCCTCGGCGGCTGCGGCCCGTTTGGGCTGGCCCTGGCTGCGTATCATCGCGGTTTCGATGCCGAAATCTACGTCAATGAGGCCGAATTCCTGCTCGTCGACTCGGTACGCAGCGAGGAAAAGAAAGAAGTCATCCGCCTGGTCAACGAAGATTTTATCCAGGAAGCGCATCATCATCGGCTGCCGATCCAGTACCACCCGCTGGCATTGGCCGATCTGCGCAAAAAATTTAACGCTGGGGGGATTCCGCTGATCCTGATCAGCTCCTATCGCTTCTGCGGCGAAAAGTCCCCGCATTGGGTAGTGGTCACCGGCATCGACGACCGCTTTATTTACGTCCATGACCCCTTCGTCGATCAGCCCGAGGGCAAGGCCGTGATCGATTGCATCAACATGCCAATTCCCATCAAAGACTTCGAACGTATGGTACGCTATGGCAAAAGTGGCCAGCGCGCCGCCGTGATCATTTATGCACGGAAAAAGAGCAAGGCCCGCAACCGGAAATGAGGCTGAATCCAGACCATGACATCGCAGTTAATTGTCGTTGAAAATAAAAAGAAATGGTCTTTCCCGGATGCGCCGTGCCCCGTCGTCGATGCCGACGATTACCTCACCAATGAAGAATACTTCAAGCTCAAGAACGTGCAGGTCATCAACCTGTGCCGCAGCTACAAATATTTATCGGTCGCTTATTACAGCTCACTGCTTGCCGAGGCGCGTAACCACAAGGTGATCCCCTCGGTCAAAACCATGCTCGATCTGAGCAGCAAGGCCATGTACAGCCTGGCGGCGCCTTATCTTGATGAAGCCGTGCAAAAGGGATTTAAAAAAATTACCGCTCACGTCACGATCAAGGAATTCGAGATCACGGTTTTTTTTGGCGTTTGTCATTATCCGGCCTTGAGTGAATTGACGCGCCAGATCTTTGAAATGTTTCCGTACCCGATTTTGCGCATCACATTCAGCCACCAGAAGAAGTGGCTCATCTCCGAAATTAAACCGGATTCCATCGACAAACTCAGCGAAACAGAATGGCCGCAGTTTATTGACGCGATCAACGGCTACCTTAAGCGCCGCTGGCGCGGACCGAAAAATCCAAAGCAATATCGTTTCGACATGGCGATTCTCGTCAACCCTGAAGACCCGCAGCCACCCTCCAACAAGCGTGCGCTTAACGCGCTGGTTCGTGTTGGCCGCACCATGGGCATCGACATCGATCTGATCGAGAAAAAGGATTATGCACGACTGGCCGAATATGATGCCTTGTTTATTCGCGACACCACGCGCATCAATCACTACACCTATCGCTTCGCGAAAAAGGCCGAGAATGAAGGCATGGTCGTCATCGACGATCCGCAGTCCATCCTCCGTTGCACCAATAAGGTTTATCTTGCGGAATTGCTGGAGGCAAACCGCATCCCTGCGCCCAAAACCGCCATCGTCGGTAAAAACGATATCCCCGCCGCAGAGCAAATGCTGGGTTATCCGCTAGTATTGAAAATGCCCGACGGTTCTTTTTCCCAAGGTGTGTTCAAGGTCGAGAACTCAGAACAATTCCACCAGATTGCACAGAGGCTGTTTAAAGAATCGGAATTGATTTTAGCTCAGGAATTTCTGTACACGGAATTTGACTGGCGCATCGGCGTGCTCAACAAGAAAATCATTTTCGCCTGCAAATATTTTATGTCGCGCAAGCATTGGCAAATCGTGCGTTATTCCGAGAGCGGCAAGCGTTATGAAGGCCAATACAAAACTATCGCTGTTGAAGACGTGCCGAAAGACGTAATTAAAACTGCACTTAAGGCCACGAGCCTGATTGGCGATGGCCTCTATGGCGTCGATATCAAGCAAAACGACAAGGGCGTTTATGTTATTGAAGTTAACGATAACCCGAATATCGATGGCGGGGTAGAAGATCTTATTATCAAAGATCAGCTTTACCAGATTATTCTCGGCGAATTTTTGCGCCGCCTGGAAAAACGCCACACCCAGACCGAAGGCAAGCCGAACGAGAATGGCGAAACGGTTCTCAAGCGCGCTTGAAATATCGCTTCAGCTAACGTCCAGCTCAATATACTCAGCGCGCATCTTGCCCCCGGCCAGATAGATATGCGCCACGCCGATCGGTAATGAACATCGTCTCGGTCCGGCACTCCCCGGGTTGCAATACAACACGCCGGCGCGCAGCTCGATTTTCGGGCGATGGGAGTGGCCGCTAATCACCACGTCCACGCCGGCCGCCACAGGATCCAGATCCAGCTCTTCCAGATCGTGAATTAAATAGAAGTGATGGCCTTCCAGGGTGATCAGGTCTGTGGCCGGGTATTTTCGCGCCCATGCGCCGCTATCGATGTTGCCGCGCACGGCATGCATGGGCGCGATGGCCTCAAGCTCCGCCAGCACCGACTCTTCACCAATATCGCCGGCATGCAAAATCGCGGCGCAGCCGGCCAATGCCTGCTTCGCCTCCGGCCGGATCAGCCCATGGGTATCACTGATAATGCCGATTTTCATTGACATAAAGACGAGAGCAGGCCTAATTATTAGATATTAGAGTCCGCTAACTATAACGATTACTGTCTTTAAAGTTCAAGGAACTCAGCATGAGCGACAAACCGCAGCGCCCGTTGGCCACCGAAGCCATGGAAAACCATGTGCGAAAGGTGTTTCCCATCGACATGGCCCCCGAAATTTTTGCCGCCCGCGATGGTTATGGCTGGCTGAATTTCACGTTCAATGACTACAGCTATCGCGATGCCCAGCTCGAAGCCTGGATTCACAAGGTCGGCAGCATTATTCGCGATCCGGAGCAGCTCGCCGCCTGCCAACGCAAACATTTAAATCCTGCGGAACTGGCAGCAATGCGCAAATATGCCGAGGATGATCTTGAAGAAGAGGATGAATAAACCGGGGTGATTCATGAAATCACCCTTACGGATTAATTAACTAAAGGTAAACCTCGGCTTTGCCGGAGGGCTCATAAAAGTTTGACCGGTGCGGCGGTCGACGTATTGGTTTATCCCCTCCTCCTTTTTAGGAGGAGGGGTGGCGCGTAGCGACGGGGTGGTGGGTGAAAAGTTCACGGGTGTGTGGTTCGTCACGCACACCACCCCGCCCCGCCCTGCGGGCACCCCTCCTCATGACCATGAGGAGGGGATAAAGCGTTATGTTGCGGGCCATCGTTAGATGGCTCACGGTGTTAACGCGCCTTTGAGGCGCTCACCCAATAAGCCACCGGCTTTGCCGGTGGTCATTTAACTTTCATTGGAATTTACAGTGGCTGCCACTGTCGCAGCATGTGATTAAACGCCACCGCTGAAGAGTAGCGGCCCGCGCCGGCAAAACGCTTTTGCCAATACGGCTCCGCCATCAACGCATAACTTACACGCTTACCATGTGATGGCGCGTGAATGAAGCGCCCTTCACCGGCATAAATCCCAACATGCGACACCGCCTTCGTTCGCAAACGATAAAACACCAGGTCACCCGGTCTTAAATTATCCGCCGTCACCGGCTGCGCCTGTCGGAATTGTTCCTGCGCGCTACGCCCCACCTGCACACCCAATTGACGATAGACGTAATACACCAAGCCGCTGCAGTCAAAGCCCTTTGGTGTATTACCACCCCTGCGATACGGTACATCGAGCATCCCCATTGCCAAAATAACTGGCTCCGGCACCAAGATCGAAGAGGGGGCCGAGATCATCGCATCTGGCATCGGCTCATCCAGACTCATCTCTTCCGACGGAGGCAGGATGCCACAACCGGCAAGCAGGGTCAGCACCAGCACCAGCCCTGCGCGGCGTTTTGGTGATTGAATGGCCAACGTTGTGAATTTCATAGGCGCATTATAATGAAATGCGAGGAAATTTGCGGCCCCTAGCCAACAACATCCCAATACTGGCAAGCTTAGGCGTGAACACCGACCTCTTTTGCCCACAACCAACTAGGAAAACTACAAATGCTCAAGCACAAACTAGCCCTTTTATCGGCAATCGCATTGCTGGGTTTTGGCACGTCACAAATGACCTTTGCCGAGGAAGACAAGCCCTGCCAGGCAGATGCCAAAAAACTCTGCGCCGATATCAAACCCGGTGACGGCCGCATGATGAAATGCATGAAAGAACATGAGGCCGATTTATCGCCTGCGTGCAAAGAAAAGGGCAAGAAAATGCACGAACACATGGAAAAAGCAAAAGAGGCCTGTAAAGATGACGCCGCCAAATTATGCAAGGATGTAGATCCGGGCGAGGGGCGCATGCTCAAGTGCATGAAAGACCATGAAGACGATCTATCTCAAGGATGTAAAGACACAATGAAGCACAAATGATGATTTTCCGGTAGGGGCGGGTTTTAAACCCGCCCCTACATCACTATGATCAATTTTCTGTTTTTTCCTTGCCTTGCAAATTGGCAATTGAATTTACAATTTGCAAGACTTGAGCGCCATTTATCAACTTCTTTAAAATTGATAAATATTGATTAAAACTTATCGCTAGCGAATTTCGTCGAATTTGACGCTAATTTCTGCCAATAAGCTGCTAATGGCCGCAAACTATCACTTCCCAATACAAAAACTGCTAAAAATTCGCCCCAAGAGGTCGTCGGAACTAAATTCCCCCGTAATCTCGCTCAACGCCTGCTGCGCCTGGCGTAATTCTTCGGCCAGCAGTTCACCGGCACGCTGTTGTAGTTGGGTACGGGCGGTTTCGATATGTGTATGCGCCCGCTGCAAAGCATCCAGATGGCGGCGGCGGGCGATGAAGCTGCCTTCACTGGCCTGATAGCCGATGCTTTCTTTTAAATGCTGGCGCAATAATTCAATGCCGGCACCGCTTAACGCTGAAAGCAAAATTTCAGTGCCAAGCTCACCGCGCCGTTCACTCGGCGCTGTACCCGCAAGATCCACCTTGTTATAAATCACCGTCAGCGGCAACCGCTCCGGCAAGCGGGCGAGGATGTCGCGGTCGGCAGACGTTACGCCCTGGCGCGCATCCACCACCAACAACACGCGATCGGCGCGATTGATTTCGTCCCAGGCGCGGGCGATACCGATTTTCTCGACCACATCTTCGGATTCACGCAAGCCTGCGGTGTCGATAATGTGTAACGGCAAACCGTCGATCACAATTTCCTGGCGCAACACATCACGCGTCGTCCCGGGAATATCAGTCACAATCGCCGCCTCACGCCCAGCCAGGCAATTGAGCAATGACGACTTGCCCGCATTCGGTTGCCCGGCAATCACCACATGCATGCCTTCGCGCAATAAACTTCCCTGTCGCGCCGCGGCCGTCACGGCATTCATTTCGTTAACGATGCCATCAATGCGTTGCGAGAGATCACTGTCTTGCAGAAAATCGATTTCTTCTTCGGGGAAATCAATCGCCGCCTCAACGTAAATCCGCGCCTCCGTCAGCTGCTCCACCAGCGAATGAATTCGCGCCGAAAATTCACCTTCCAACGAACGCAGCGCAGAACGCGCCGCTTGCGTTGAACTCGCATCGATCAAATCGGCAATTGCTTCCGCCTGCGCCAGATCAAGCTTGTCATTCAGAAACGCGCGCTCTGAAAATTCGCCAGGCCGCGCCAGACGCGCACCCAGCACCAGCGTGCGCTGCAATAACAAATCCATCACCACCGGCCCGCCGTGGCCTTGCAATTCCAACACATCTTCGCCGGTGTAGGAGTGGGGCGCTTTAAAATAGAGTGCAATGCCGTAATCAATGGCGCTGTCATCGGCATCTTTAAAGGGTAATAATTTCGCTTCTCGTGGCGGCGGGCAAGTGCCGAGCATTTCTTCCGCAATCACTTTTGCGCGCGGGCCAGAGACTCGCACGATGCCGACCCCGCCACGGCCGGGCGGCGTTGCAATGGCAGCGATGGTATCGATCACTAACGACATGGCAACGCCCTGATCACAATCCGTCCAACGGGCTCAACACTCCCTTGCCACCGCGATTCAGCACATGGGTATAAATCATCGTCGTTGAAACATCTGCGTGACCCAACAACTCTTGAACGGTGCGAATATCATAACCGCCTTGCAGCAAATGCGTCGCAAATGAATGCCGCAAGGTATGCGGGGTCGCTGGCTTACTCAAACCTGCGTCGCGCACCGCCTGCTTCATCGCTCGCTGCAAATTTTGTTCATTGATGTGATGACGCCGCACAATACCGCTACGCGGATCTTCTGAAACATCGCTCGCTGGAAACATATACTGCCAGGCCCATTCCCGCGCCGCGTTCGGATACTTCTTTTCCAGCGCGTATGGCAAATAGATGCCACCACCGCCCTTGGCCAAATCCTGCGCGTGCTGCGCTTTCACTTGTTCAAGATGCTGACGCAACGGCACCTTCAACGCCTCCGGCAACATCGTCACCCGATCCTTGAAACCCTTGCCATCACGAATCAGAATCTGCCGCTGGCCGAAATCAACATCCTTCACCCGCAAACGCACACATTCCATCAAGCGCAAACCCGCGCCGTAAAGCAGACTGCCCATCAGCCAATAATGGCCCGACAGCCGCGACAACACGCCATGCACTTCCTCCCGCGTCAACACCACCGGCAAACGCTTCGGCGCCTTAGCCTGTTCTACATTATCCAGCCACGGCAACTCTTGCCCCAGCACCTCACGGTACAAAAACAATATCGCCGACTTCGCCTGATTCTGTGTCGAAGCCGCCACCTTGCCCTCCACCGCCAAATGCGTCAGAAACCGCTCCACTTCCTGCGCCCCCATCTCAGAAGGGTGGCGTACCCCATGAAATTTAATGTATCGTCTAATCCAATCTACATACGCCTGCTCAGTACGAATACTGTAGTGTTTTAGACGGATTTTGGCGGTCACCTGATCCAACAAGCGCGGCGCCGGGGAAGAAGTATTTATTTTTGGCATTAGGATGTACTAAAAAAGAGTAATTGATTGATTTCAAATATGCGATTAATCCAAGAATACAGTTTAGGATGCGCGTTGACGTATTGCAATACGTCTTTTAGGATGTCTACTTTAAGTTAGACCTCACGAAAACATGGGGTTGCATCAGTCCTTCCGCTTCAAACACCAGTCCGCCGACGAGGTGCGCGCCTTCCTCCGCGAGCTTTCGACCGTCGCCGTCCTGGAGGACCGCGGCGATTTCTTCGTCTTCTCCCACTTGCCTGATCAACCACCGTTCACGTTCGACTGCGAGTTAGTCGCTGAGGGAGTCCGCTCTGAGCGCGCTGGCGAATACTTTGCGTTTCTGGGCTTGTTCGTTGAGGCGCTCACGGGTAAGTTCGGTCGCGTTGAGGTGGAGGACCTGTGAGGTCTAATCGGGTAAGCGCCGGTATTTCTCCGGCGCTCCCCACACCACCTAGCATGCGGGTCCGCACTAGGCGGTTGAAATAGGATAATGAAAACGTACCCACTGGTCTTTGATCGACACCAAGCCCTGTGCTTTTAACCACTCATTGTTCATCGCCATTTGCGTGATCGGTGTGCGCGACATGGCGTAGGGCCCTTTCGAGCTGACGCCAGTTTTGATCGCTTCCTTCAGGCTGACACCAAGACTCACCAGATGGCTGATCCGCATGCGCCGCCGTAACCATTCATCGAGTTCTGGGATCGGCCGGTAGTATTCCGATAGCGAAAAATAGTTCATCCAACCCGTGATGTATTGCCGAAGTTCGCGGTGGCGATAATTTAGGCTTACGCCCCACGAACGTCCGGTGAGTTGGCGAACACGATGCTTGAAACGCAGAAGCGCCTTATCGCACCACGCAATCTTTGTTCCCCGGAAACAAAACCCGAGAAACTCCAACTGCTTGCTCGGTACGATTCGGCTCTTGTCATCGTTGATGCGCAACTTTAGACGCTTCTCGAGGAACCGCGTGACGTTGGCTTTCACGCGCCGCGCTGCCGACACGCTTCTGACGCAGATGACAAAGTCATCGGCGTAGCGTGCGAACGAACGGTTCTGCTGTTGCAGGTAAACGTCCAGTTCGTGCAGCATAATGTTGGCGAGCAACGGTGAAAGTGGTCCGCCCTGGGGGACTCCGAGTGGCGTGGGATGTTTCACACCTTCGATAACGATGCCTGCACGCAAGTACCGTCCGATCAGCTTCAACACACGTTTATCCCGTACGCGCTTTGCAAGCAACCGCATCAGCACGTCATGGTTGACGCTGTCGAAGAATGCCGCCAGGTCAATGTCGACCACGATGCGATTCCCTGAGCGGATGTCTTCGCGCACTTGCCTGACGGCTTGATGCGCGTTTCGACCGGGTCGAAAACCGTAACTGTGGTCGCTGAACAGCGGCTCGTAGATCGGTGTTAGCACTTGCGCGATGGCTTGTTGGATGACACGATCCGCAATGCATGGAATGCCCAACGGGCGTTTGTCGCCGTTGGGCTTGGGTATCCATACGCGGCGGACCGCGGTCGGTTGATAGTCACCGGCCAATAACTGGGCTTTGATGTTCGGCCAATGCTCACGGGCCCATGTCGGAAAATCCTTCACGGTGATCGCGTCTGCACCGGCCGCACCCTTGTTCGCCTTCACGCGCTTCCATGCACGGGTAAGGTTGTCGCGGGTGACGATCTGTTCCAGTAGATGTTGTTCCAAGGCGTGCGCGGTTGTCATACGCCGCTCCTTGTATGATCGATTTTAATGAAAATGTTGTTGAGGAGGTTAAGTAAGATTACACGCTTCACCGGGAAGGCCGTCCGCTCCTGAGGACTGGTTTTTAACCAGAGCCTGTGCTGTAGATTGGCCTCCCGCCCTATTCGCC